>JAGTRY010000130.1 GCA_018262235.1 Pseudomonadota bacterium | reverse complement strand
GCTGCATTCGGTGAGCAGCATGTGCAGGACGCGCAGCAGATGCACGTCGATGGAATCCCAATTGCAGACATTAGCCATGAATTTTCTCCTTGCGCCACAGACGGGCTTCTGACGACCTACGCAATGAGCGTGCCACCCATCAGGTCCCTGCGTGGCTACGGCCAGAAAAGCCCGCAGCAGAGAGCTTTTGGGACATAAGCCTGCACGTATAGTGGTCATGTTTGTTTACCGGCAGGCGCTCTGGACGCGCACCAAGGCGAGGCGGCAGAAGTGCCATTTGACGGGCTTCTTCAGCCAGTGGGGCAAGGGATGCACCAAAACAAGGCGTGCTTCGGTGTCGCCTGAAGGGTTTCCGGCCCGTGCCACGTGGCATAGCGATTGCTGCATGGAACCTGTTGTTATCTCAATCCTGATGGAGTGCCCCATGAACAAGAAATTTTCCCGCATGGCCCGCCATGCTGCGCTGGCCCTGGCCCTCGGCTGTGCCACGGGCGTCGCCCTGGCTGAAGACCTGACCAAACTCAAGTTCACGCTGGACTGGCGTTTCGAAGGCCCTTCCGCTCCGTTCCTGCTGGCCAAGGCCAAAGGTTATTTCGCTGCTGAAGGCCTGGACGTGACGATTGACACCGGTGCCGGCTCGGCCGGAGCCGTGACCCGCGTGGCCACCGGCGCCTACGAAATGGCTTTTGCCGACTTCAATGCGCTGGTGGAATACGATGCCAACAACCCTGGTTCGAAGATCCAGGCCGTGTACATGGTGTACAACTACACGCCTGCCGCCGTGGTCCTGCTGAAGAAAAGCGGTGTGACCAAGCCTGCCGATCTGGTCGGCAAGACGCTGGCGGCGCCGGTTTTCGATGCCGGGCGCAAGGCTTTTCCTGCCTTTGCCAAATCCAACAAGTTCGATCCGGCCAGCGTGAAATGGCAGTCGGTTGACCCGGCCATCCGTGAGACCCTGCTGGCCAAGGGCGAAGTAGATGGCATCACCGGCTTCTCCTTCACCAGTGTGCTCAACATGGAAGCGCGTGGCGTCAAGGAATCCGATCTGACAGTGATGCTCTATAACAACTTTGGCGTGGAGCTCTATGGCAACGCGATCATTGCGTCGCCCAAGCTGATTGCCGAGAAGCCCAAAGCCGTTGAAGGCTTCCTGCGTGCGTTCAACAAGGCGCTCAAGGAAACGATAGCCAACCCGGATGAAGCCGCAACCTATGTCAAGAAGCAGGACGCGCTGGCCGATCTGGCCCTGGAAACGCGTCGCCTCAAGATGGCACTCAAGGAAGTGGTCGTGACGCCGGAAGCCAAGGCCAACGGGCTGGGTAGTGTGACGGATGACCGCATGCAACGTTCCATCGCCGAAACCGCTGCGGCCTACAACCTGAAGGCCGTGCCGAGCGGCAAGGAACTGTTCAACGCAGCATTCCTGCCGTCCAAAGCGGATCGTCTGATCAAGTAAATTACAAGGCAAACGGGTCACCCCTGGTGGCCCGTACCTGCCACATACAGAGAGCCCGATCATGAGTTTCGTGGAATTCGAGAAGGTCAGTCTGCGCTACAGCGAAGACGGGCCCATGGCGATCGAGGATGTGAGTCTGCAGATCGAGGAAGGCGAGTTCATCTCGGTGGTCGGGCCTTCGGGCTGCGGAAAATCCACCCTGATGAAGCTGATTTCGGGGCTCAAGCCGCCGTCCGATGGATATGTCTATGTGAATGGCCGCCAGGTCGGCGGGCCGCTTGGCATCGTCGGGATGGCTTTTCAGGCTGCGAATCTCCTGCCCTGGCGCACAACCCTGGAAAACGTGATGCTGCCGATGGAAATCGTCGAGCCGTATCGCAGCACGCGCAAAGCCCGGCGCGCGGAGTACGAGGAGCTGGCGCGCGCGCAGCTGGCCCGTGTAGGGCTGGCTGGCTGTGAAGACAAATTCCCGTGGGAGCTTTCCGGCGGCATGCAGCAGCGTGCGTCGATCTGTCGCGCGCTGATCCACAAACCGCGCCTCTTGATGCTCGACGAGCCTTTCGGTGCGCTGGACGCTTTTACCCGCGAGGAATTGTGGTGCATGTTGCGGGATCTGTGGCAGCAGCAACCCTTTACCGTGATCCTGGTCACGCACGATTTGCGCGAGGCGGTGTTCCTTGCCGATACGGTCTATGTGATGAGCAAGCGTCCCGGGCGCATTCTCGTCAAACGCGAGATCGATCTACCGCGTCCGCGTGATCTGGATGTTACTTATACCGATGCTTTTTCGGCTCACGTGCATGTGCTGCGTGAAGCGATTGGCCGGGTGCGGGAAAACTGACCATGAAACTCTCATCCAAAACCATGAGCCGCCTGGCCCCCTGGCTGCTCACCCTGTTTGTGCTGATGTGCTGGGAGGCGATCTGTCGCGGCTTCTCCATCCCGTCCTATCTGATGCCCACGCCCAGCTTGATCTTCAAGGTAGGGCTGGAGCTTGCCGGCCCGATCATGGAGCACGCCACGCATACCTTGATGACCACCCTGATCGGTTTTGCTGTGGCGGTCGCGGTTGGGGCGCTGCTGGGGATGGTGGTGGGTACTTCGCCGATCATCTACAAGGCGCTGTATCCGATGCTGGTCGGTTTCAACAGCATCCCCAAGGTGGCTTTCGTGCCGGTGCTGGTGGTGTGGTTCGGGATAGGCACCCTGCCAGCGATCCTGACGGCTTTCCTGATTTCCTTCTTTCCGGTGGTGGTGAATGTGGCAGCCGGCTTGTCTACGCTGGAGCCCGAGCTGGAGGACGTGTTGCGTTCGCTGGGCGCATCGCGGCTGGATATCCTGATCAAGGTAGGCCTGCCGCGTTCAATGCCCTTCTTTTTCGCTTCGCTGAAAGTTGCAATCACCCTGGCCTTTGTCGGTTCGGTGATGTCCGAGACGGTGGCCTCGAATGTCGGCATCGGTTACCTGATGATGAGCGCCAGTTCGTCGATGAACATGCCGCTGGTGTTTGCCGGCCTGTTCGTGATCGGAGTCATGGGGGTGATGATGTACGAGGTGTTCGCCCGTCTGGAGCGGCACATCACCGGCTGGGCCAGCCGCGGGCAGAACGCCGTGCATTGAGGTCAGGGCGTTACAGGAACAAGGTCAGCGTACCGGTCTGGCCGAACAGGTGGCTGCCGGCTATTTCGCCGGCAGCAAAAAAGCCGGTCAACGGGATCGGTCCGAAGACATCGCGGATCATCTGGACTTCGCTGTCATCGTGTTCGAACATCACGCCGCCACGCGAAGCGCAACTGACATAGATGCCGCCCTTTGGGGGATGCGGGCAAGCCGCCCGCAAGGCTTCGAGCATGTGTGCCAGGTCGGCGCGGGCAGCTTCCTCGTCGCGTTTGAGGAAAACCATGTTCTGGCCTTTGCTGACCGATTCGGTGATGGCGATGCGCCCGCTGCGGACATCCAGTGCCACGATGCGGCGTGCTGCAAATTGACGCCGGTCGTCTTCGCCATCGGTGAGGCCGACCAGCAGGGTACTGACCGCCCGGCGCAGATCGGCACCGAGCGCAGGCCCGGCCGCCTCGCGGAAGACTTCGATGGCCGGCCGGCCGTCAATCCGCTCGATCAGCGCGTCTTGGGCCTGGGTGATGCGCCAGCCCCCGGGCAAGGGTGTGCAGCCTTGGCTGACGCCTGTCAGGGTCTGGATCTGCTCGTTGAAGGCGACGCCCGAGAGCCCGCCGGTGAGCGCCTCACCTGCGACCTGATAAGCCTGTTGGCGAGCGCTGGCGAGGCCCCCCGCGAGGCGCCCGCCCCGCACCTTGAAAGCCATGTCCTGCACCAGCTCGTTCATGTCCGGCGTCAATGGATCGCCGTGCACCAGTGCGGCATAGGGCGCGAAATCACGTGGTAACGGACGCCGGCCCGAGAAGACCCGAAAGCTGTCGAGCGGGAATGCTCCCAGCATTACCGAGATTCCCGGCGCATCCAGTGCAGCCCCCTGGGTGCCGAGCACGCCGACGCCTGTGGCGCCAACCCATTCGAGCACACCGGTGTGCTGGCGCAGACGATTCAGGATGGATTCCAGCGCAAAGGCGAAGTGATCAGAGACGTAAACGAGGCCGAGATTGGCTTGGGGGAGACGTGGCAGTTCGGCGATGACGGCGTGCAGGGCATCTTCCCAGCCTGAAGCAGTTGACCAGGCACTGGCAAAACGGGGTGAATTCATGGTTTTCTTGGTGCGGCTTTGGGGCGGGGTTTCTTGTTTGCAGTCTCGGCGTCAGGGGCGGCGGTGGCAGGGGCCGGCGGTGCGGTGTCCGGAGCGGGCTGCGGCGTTTCATTATTGCCAAAGGCCCATGCCCACAATGCCGGATTGGCAAAGGGACTGCCGCTTTCGCCATCCGGCCCGTGTTTGCTCATGGCCTGCATGGCGGCAATGGTCGAACGCTGGACTTCAAGGCCCTGAATGGTCATCTGAAGCATGCCGAGATTCATCTTGAGCCAGCCTTCAACCGCCTGCAGATCCTTGATGCGGCGCTCCAGCTCATCGACGTCAAGTGTCGGGCTCACCATGCCGGGCAGGCCAAAGCCCATATTGCCCCACATCTTGCGAATGAACTCAAAACCGTCTTCCTGTTGTGTGCTGGACATGGCGGGATTCCTTTATCAGGCTGGCGCTTGAATCATACGCTGCGATCGGCGGCATGCTGGAGCAAATGCGCCAGTGCCGCGCGTAATTTTGCAGGACGAACCGGTTTGTGCAGCAAGGGCACACGCTGGGCCGTGGCCAGACGCAGGGTTTCCGGACCGGTGTCGCCGGACAGGAGCAGGGCAGGCAGATCCGCACCGAAGCGTGCGCGCAGATCGGCAATGATATCCAGCCCGGTATGGGGGCCGGGCAGGCGGAAGTCGCTGACCATCACCTCCGGTTCGACTTCCAGTTCCTCAAGCGCAGCGAGCAGTCCGGGCAGACTGTCACTGGCTACCACGAAACAGCCCCAGGCACGCAGGAGGCCGGCAAGACTTTCCTGCGCCAGGACGTCGTCATCAACCATGGCAACGATGCGACCGATGAAGTTCTGTTCGGGATTGATAACGGGTTCCTGATCCGCTTCAGCAGGTGCGAGCGGTGCGACCACACCGAAAACCGAGCCCCGGCCAGGTTCGGAACGCAAAGTGATCGGGTGGTAGAGCAGGTCGGCCAGACGCCGGACAATGGCCAGCCCCAGCCCCAGGCCCTTGCTGCGGTCGCGCGCCGGATTTTCGAGCTGGACGAACTCCAGGAAGATGCTTGCCTGGTGTTCCGGTGCAATGCCTACGCCGCTGTCGCGCACTTCGACCAGCACATGGTCGCCACGCCGGCGAGCGGTGAGCATGATGGCTCCGCGCGGGGTGTAGCGTAGGGCGTTGCTGACCAGATTGATCAGGATGCGTTCGAACAGCAGCGGGTCACTGCGGATCCAGAGTTTGGTCGGCCGTACCCGCAGGCGCAGGCCGCGCTCCTTGGCAGCGTGGGCGTAGTCGCTGCCGATGCGTTCGAACAGGGGGCCGAGTGAGAAGGTTCGCGGGTTGGAACTGACGACGCCGGCATCCAGCTTGGAAATGTCGAGCAGGCTGTCGAGCAGGTTTTCCATGGCCTCGGCTGACGCGGCGATGCGCTCGATCAACTGGCGGGTGTCTTCGGTGTGTTCCTTGCGGGACAGATCGGCAATGAACAGACCCAGGGCGTGCATGGGCTGGCGCAGGTCGTGGCTGGCTGCCGCGAGGAAGCGAGACTTGGCCAGGTTGGCGCGCTCGGCATCTTCGGTGCGCTCGCGTAACTGCAGGGTCGCAGCTGCGATGCGCTGTTCCATGTCCACACGCGAAACGGACAGGTGCTCGGCCATCTCGTTGACGCCTTCTGCCAACTGGCGCAAGGACCCACGGCCTTCGATCGGCACCCGGGTGGTGAGGTCTCCTCCACCAATCCTGGACATGGCGGCAGCGATGCGATGGATCGGCGTGCTGACGGAACGACTCATCAGTGCCGCCAAACCGATGCTGCCCGCCAGTACGATCAGCAGCATGAGCAATGCCGTGACCACCTGATTGAGCTTGCGGTTGTCCAGCGCCTCGCGCGAAATCAGTACCACAACCTCACCCAGAGGATGGTACTGATTGCTGCTTCCACCGGTGAGCGTGTAGGGATCTTCATCAAGCGATGGGGCGTGGCGAACGGGTTCAACAATGCGCAGCATCTGGCTGCTGATTTCCATCACCTGCGCTTTGCTTGGGGCGCTGATGGAATGCACTTGCAAGCCGGCTACGGCCATCAGGGTGTTGTCCTGGTCGTAAATGGCCACCCCGTAGATATCGGCTGATTCCAGTGCGGAGGAAGCCAAACGCTGCAGCACGTCGCGATTGCCCGAAAACAGGCCGTATTCCGCTGCCGAGGCGAGTTGACGCGCAGTCGCCTGGCCGCGCTGGCTCAGCGCTTCTTCCAGGTCGTTCAACCGGGAGAAAGTCAGGAGTGTCGTCAGCAGCAGACCCAGCACGATTGTCGGAACCAGCGCGACGATCAGCACCCGGGTCCGGATATCCCATTCGAATTTCATGGTTGACGCTCCAGGCGTTCTAGGCGTTCCCTGATCACGGTTTCTCCTTCCAGCGTCAGTCCAAGCGAGCGGGCGACTCTTTCGTTGATACCAATCGTGTAGTGGCGAGGATATTGCGGCCCGGGGATTGCACCGCCGGCCAATACTTGCAGCGCGATGTCTACAGATTGGGCCGCCAGTTGCTCCGGGGTTGAGTACAAGGCAATGACCGCTCCCGCACTGACATAGGCAGGAGAGAAACCTACTATGGGAATGCCCCGGCGGTAGGCACTGAGGAGGATGCTCGGGATCGTCTGGGCATTGAAAATGGAACCGTCCGGAGTCGCCAGCAATGCGCCGCCATCCGCAAACAGGCGTTGCATGGCGGGATAAATATCGCCCTCGCCCCCGATGGTCTCAGACTGGACCCGCAGGTGAGCTTCTCGCGCCGCAATCTGCAAACGCGTGGCAGTGTCCTTGCTGTCTCGACCAACGAGCAGCCCGATGCGTTCGATTTCCGGCAAGGCCGCGCGTACCAGCGCAATGTAGCGGGCTGCCGGTTGGTCGATATAGATCCCGCCTGTCTTGGGCTGTTGGGCAAGCAGGCGCTCCAGATTTGTACGCGGGAGCATGGTCAGCAGAAGTGGTTGGTGCAGATCCCTGCCGATCAGGGCTTCCGAAGCACGACTGCCGACCGCAATCAGCAAATTTGCGTCGGGCAGGGGTCTGCCATTCAACTGGCGGAGTTCCAGAACCTGGACGTCAACATTGCTGCCACGTTTCTCGATACTTCCCCGGAATCCCGCTGCGTATGCCTGATAGGCAGGAGCGGAATCACTCAGCACTACTAACAGATTTGCGGCGAAAACGGGCGAGGGCATCCACCATAGCAAGCCGAGCAGTGCAGACCGGAACACCCATGCAAACGACAGGAAGGGATGTATCGCCTTTCGGAACATCAGGAGCCGGAGTGGGGGAGGGAGTTGAAGTTTTGCAAGATGAGAGCATACAAGACCGGACTGTCTTCAGGGGGCGGGAGTCTGCGGGAAACCATCGCCAAAATCCTGCCCACTCGGGTAGGCTTTTCGCATCAACCAATTCGGAAGGACGCTCGGGCGTAAGATGACAGCCAGTCCAATATGTTGGTCTTTAAGACTATTTCCATGGAATCCTGTCGTGTTCTTGTAATCGAGGATCACGCGCGCGC
>JAGTRY010000129.1 GCA_018262235.1 Pseudomonadota bacterium | reverse complement strand
TGAAATGGGCTTTGCCACGGCGCCGCTGGTTGTGTCTGGCTGCATCATGATGCGCAAGTGCCACCTGAACACCTGTCCGGTTGGGGTTGCGACCCAGGATCCTGTGCTGCGCCAGCGTTTCTCGGGGCAGCCTGAGCACGTGGTGAATTATTTCTTCTTCATTGCCGAAGAAGTGCGCGAGCTGATGGCCCAGTTGGGGATCCGCAAGTTTGAAGACCTGATCGGTCGTGCCGATCTGCTCGACCGGAAACGTGCGGTTGAACACTGGAAAGCCCAGGGTCTGGATTTCAGCAAGATCTTCCATGTGCCCGAAGTCGAGTCGCCCAGCCGTGTGTGCGAAAGCCAGGATCATATGCTTGGCAAGGCGCTGGATCACGAGTTGATTGCCAAAGCCAAGCCGGCGCTGGAGAAGGGGGAACGCGTGTCCTTCATCCAGCCGATCAAGAACGTCAACCGTACCGTTGGCGCAATGCTGTCCGGCGAGGTGGCGCGGAAATACGGGTTCGGCGGCTTGCCGGATGACACCATCCATATCCAGTTCAACGGAACCGCCGGACAGAGTTTTGGCGCTTTTCTGGCACACGGGATGACGCTGGACCTGGTCGGCGAAGGCAACGATTACGTCGGCAAGGGGCTGTGTGGTGGTCGCGTAATCGTGCGGTGCCCGAATGACTTCCGTGGTTTCGGCCCCGAGCACATCATTGTGGGCAACACCGTGCTGTTCGGTGCCATTGCTGGCGAAGCCTACTTCAACGGCGTTGGCGGCGAACGTTTTGCGGTACGCAATTCTGGTGCTGCGGCAGTGGTGGAAGGCGTTGGCGACCATGGCTGCGAATACATGACGGGTGGGACGGTTGTCGCGCTTGGTGAAACCGGCCGCAACTTTGCTGCAGGGATGTCGGGCGGTGTGGCCTACGTTTACGATCCGGCAGGTGCATTTGCCAAGAAGTGCAACATGGCGATGGTGGATCTGGAACCGGTGCTGACCATTGCCGAACAGACCGAAAAGATGGATCGCGACATTTGGCATGCGGTGCAGCGTGGCGGGGTTGGCGAGGCGGATGAAGCCATTCTGAAACGCCTGATCGAAAACCACTTCCGGCACACGGGTAGTCTGCGTGCCAAGGCGCTTCTGGAAAATTGGGAAGAGTCGCGTCGTGCTTTTGTCAAGGTTATGCCCAAAGAATATCGTCGGGCGCTGAAGGAACTGGCCGTGGCTGCACGCGCCAAGACCGAAACTGTCGCGGCCTGAGCGCGGAAAGAGTGAGGATTTACTGAAATGGGAAAAGTCACCGGCTTTCTTGAATTCGAGCGTCAGGAAGAGGGCTATCCAGCCCCCGAAGAGCGCAAGAAGAATTACAAAGAGTTTGTCATCGCGTTGAGCGACGAGCAGGCCAAGATTCAGGGCGCACGCTGCATGGATTGCGGCATCCCGTTCTGCAACAACGGGTGCCCGGTTAACAACATCATTCCGGACTGGAATGACTTGATCTACAAGCAGAAGTGGCAGGAAGCAATTGGGGTGCTGCACTCCACCAACAACTTTCCCGAGTTTACGGGCCGTATCTGCCCGGCTCCGTGCGAAGCTGCCTGCACGCTGGGCATCAACGCCGCGCCGGTGGGCATCAAGTCCATCGAACATGCCATCATCGACAAGGCATGGGAAAACGGTTGGGTTGTGCCACAACCGGCTGTGGTGAAAACCGGCAAGAAAATTGCTGTGGTTGGCGGTGGCCCCGCGGGCTTGGCTGCTGCGCAGCAACTGGCGCGTGCCGGTCACGATGTGACGGTGTTCGAAAAAAGCTCTCGTGTCGGCGGCCTGCTGCGCTACGGCATCCCCGACTTCAAGCTCGACAAGGGCCTGATCGATCGTCGTGCCAAGCAACTCGAAGCGGAAGGCGTGAGCTTCAAGACCTCGGTCTACATCGGCGACGCCGATCTGCCGAAGGGTATCAACACCGATGCCAAGGAAAAGATCTCGCCCAAGGCCTTGATGAAGGACTTCGATGCTGTGCTCATCACTGCGGGTTCGGAAGTTCCGCGTGATCTGCCGGTACCGGGGCGCGATCTGGATGGTGTGCACTTCGCGCTGGAATTCCTGATTCCGCAGAACAAGGCGAATGCTGGCGACAAGCTCAAGAACCAGATCAAGGTGGGGGGCAAGAATGTTGTAGTCATTGGCGGTGGTGACACGGGCTCTGACTGCGTGGGCACTTCGAATCGTCAGGGCGCCAAGAGCATTCTGCAGATCGAGCTGATGCCCAAGCCGCCGGTACAGGAGAACAAGTCTGTAACCTGGCCCTACTGGCCGAACAAGCTGCGTACCTCGTCTTCGCATGACGAGGGCTGTGAGCGCGAGTGGTGCCTGACCACCAAAGAATTCAAGGGTGAGAACGGCAAGCTCAAGTCCATGGTGATCGCCAAGGTCGAATGGGCCAAGGACGAGAAAACGGGCCAGTTCAAGATGAGCGAGGTGGCTGGTTCCGAGCGTGAGATCCCGGTTGAAGCGGTGTTCCTCGCCATGGGCTTCGTCAATCCGGTTGCCGGTTTGCTCGAAGGTTTCGGTGTTGAAAAGGATGGTCGCGGTAATGCCAAGGCCACAACGGACGGTACTGGCTGCTATGCAACCAATGTACCGAAAGTCTTTGCTGCGGGGGATACCCGTCGTGGTCAGTCACTGGTGGTATGGGCTATCCGCGAGGGGCGTCAGGCTGCCCGCGAAGTCGATGCCTTCCTGATGGGAAGCAGCGTTTTGCCGCGCTGAACGAAGCAAACCGGTTGTATTGACGACGGGCCGCATTCATGCGGCCCGTTTTGTTGTGGCCCTCCGGGCATAATCAGGTCGCGCTTGTCGGAAGTTGCGTCGTGACAAGCCATGGATGCTGCCGCGTAGGCATAATCACCTTCCATAACAAAACTACCAAAGCTGCGCATGCTTGCGGCTTACTCCGGGTTGCGGGGAAAACGAGGATTCTGGAGATGATGTATCGCATCGAATTTAACGGCCGCTTGCTGCCTGGTTTTGATCCGCAATTCGTACGCCTGGAGGTGGGCGTGCGTCTGCGTTTGCGGGATGCACAGATCGAGCGATTGTTTTCGGGGCAGACGGTGGTTCTCAAGAAAGCCGTCAGTGCCGAAAGCAGCAATGCATACATGACGGAGCTTCGCGCGATTGGCCTGGATGCCACGCTGGTTCCGCTGGATGTTGCAGAGCCCGTCAAGGAAGGCGGTGCTGAATACAAGGTGGTGTATTGGGGCAAGGTTTTGCCCGGGTTTGAACGTACCGCCGTGATGGCCGCTGCTGTGAAACGCTTGCGCGTGCCGCCTGCGCAGTTGATGCAGGTGTTTTCCGGTGCCAAGGTTGTGCTCAAGCGTGGCGTGACGGCCGAGCAAGGCGCACGGTTTGTGGTGGAGCTGGCGCTGATTGGGATGCAGATCGAACTCGAGATCGAAGCGCCGGTAGCTGCCGTAGCCCTGCAGCCCACACCCCAAGGTGTCCCGATGCTGCCTGCCGCCGCTCAGCAGGAGGATGATCCGCAATACGGAGCACTGTTGCGTACGGCCTGTGATCTTTCCGGTACGGCTTTTGCCAGCTATGACACGTCTTCCACGACTGCGCGTGATGACGAGGCCCCACCCCCTGTTCCGGTTTCGCCACCACCTGCATCGTCACGTTCGGCAGGAGGGGGATTCGCATTTGCCAATACTGATGGCTATCTCAATTGTCCGCGTTGTGGTTTTTATCAGCCCTATGCGATGACCTGCAGCAAGTGCAAAACGGAATTACCCAAACCACGTATTTATGTCGGGCGGGCAGAGCGGTTTACAGACACTGCACCGACGACCATCGTGAGTCCCGGCGAGCCACTGGAAGCTGAGGTTCAAGCCACCCCGCCGCGCCGTACCCCTGCTGAATCCCTGCATGATCTGTTGCAACGGCAGGCGCATCCTGAGCATATTGCCGATGGGGGCTTCCCGTATCTCAAGATCATGGCTGTCCTGTTTGGACTGGCGCTCATTGCGGTTTATCTTCTTCTGCGCTGATGCATGCCGATGCAATGAAGGACTATCCTGGCCCCCGGTTTGTCAGTTTGCTGCAACAGTATCTTATGTAGATTCTTGTGTGGTACCGTTTGCGGACCAAATTAGAGCATGCTGCAGTACATCGCAGGAAGCCGATAAAAATAGCCCGGTACATACCGGGCAGTCATAAAACGGGGGCAGCAATGTATTGCATTGTGTTCAGTGGGCGCTTGCTTGACGGGTATGACCCGCAGATCGTACGCAAAGCGGTGGCAAGTCGTCTCAAGCTGGATGCGAAACAGGTGGAACGCCTGTTTTGTGGCGAGCGTGTTGTGCTGAAAAAAGGGGTTACCGAAGAGTCTGGCCGCCTTTATTTGAGTGTCTTGCGCCGTCTTGGGATGGATGCCGGCATGGCACGCATTCCGCGTGTTGCTGAAACTGTACAGGCCCTGGCAAGTTTCAAGATCGTTTTCTGGGGCGGCATCCTGGAGGGTTTTGAACGTGAAGCAGTGATGCGGGCTGCGGCAACGCGTCTGAAGGCAAGTCCTGCACAGCTGACGCGCATGTTCGATGGCAGCAAAACCGTGCTTAAACGCGGGGTCTCGGCGGACATGGGGACGCGATATGTCGTCGAGTTGGCCCGTATCGGCATGCAGATCGATCTGGAAGTCGAAACGACCGGATCTGCACCTGCACTCAGGACGCCCGTTCCGGAGCAAATCGTTGTGCCATCTGGCCCCCTTGTCAAAGGCGACCTGCGTCCTGCGGGGTTTCGCCGGCACGATGATGAAATGTATGCCGCATTGCTGCAAACCCAGTTTGAAATGCCTGGAGCCTCCGATGAGGCTGCCGAGATGATGTCGGCACCGCTTGTGACGCCTGCACATGTTGTTCGTGAGTCGAGCTACAGTGCGCCGCTACCGCCGGCTGAAAAATCATCGCGGATGCCGACATTACAGACTGACAAGCTTGAGCCGGTGCGGTGTGAACAATGTGGTCACCGGCAATTGCTCGGCTCTCGTTGCCGGGTGTGTGGCAACGAGATGCTGCGCTCGAATCCACGTCCGCAGATTCCGATGGATGCCTCCGCGAATGCGACACCGACAACCATCCTGGGCAACATGCCGGATGCCATGATGCGTAGCGGGGTTGCCAATTCCGCGGCACTGAATCAGCCGAGCGAAGACTTGCGGGCCATGCTGCAGATACAGGCGCAACTGCCAGCGAAGCGGTTTCGCCGGCGAGGATGGGTCTCTGCTGCGATCGGCTCTGCACTGGTCGCCACACTTGCGCTGTGGCTGATATGGTGAAGGTGGAAAATGACATCAGCAAAACGGCCCCGCGAGGCCGTTTTGCTTTTCAAGGAAAGAGAGTGCTGGTATTCCAGCCGCCATCTGCCGCACGCAGGTACACAATGCGTTCATGCAGACGGAAAGGCTTGTCTTTCCAGAATTCTATTTTGCTTGGTGCAACACGGAATCCGCTCCAGAACGGTGGGCGTGGGATTGTGCCGATGTTGAATTTGAGTGCATATTTTGCGACGCGTTGTTCCAGCTCGAAGCGGCCCTGCATCGCCTGCGATTGCTTGGATGCCCAGGCGCCGATGCGGGAATCACGTGCGCGACTGGCGTAATAGGCATCGGCTTCTTTGTGACTAACCAGTGAGATTTCGCCTTCTACGCGTACCTGACGCTTCAGGGATTTCCAGTGAAAGCACAGCGCTGCCTTGGGATGGGCAATCAGCTCATGGCCTTTCTGGCTTTCCAGATTGGTGTAGAACACGAAGCCGCGTTCATCGACCCCCTTGAGCAACACCATGCGTACCGAAGGCATCCCGTCTGCGCCGACTGAAGCGATGGACATTGCATTCGAATCGTTGGGTTCGGTCTTCTCTGCGTCGGCCAGCCATTCCTGGAAGAGTGTGAAAGGCGTTGCAAGCGGCTGGGTACTCATGGTGATTCCTGTGCAAGACAAGACTGGAATTGTGCCTGCATTCAGCCTTGTCGGGCGGTTCTTTGTGCCGACTCAGAACCCCATGCAGCGCAGGACATCTGGTGCACTTTTGATGAATTCTTCGGCGGGGGCTCCCAATTCGTAAATCGAGCCGCTCAGCGTGCGGATCCGGCGCGTAGCGGGATCAATCGAAGCGATCGGGCTGGTCCGGCCTTTGGCCACTTTTACGACCGAGCCAATGATGTGGTTGGGGGTGATGCGCTCCACGCTGCTACGTGCCGGAGACAATTGCCAGTTTCTCAATCGGCCCTGGGGCATTTCCAGTGAAAGACAGGTTGTCGGAATCACGGGGGCTTCAGGGCGTGCGGTGTAGGGGGTGTCGTCCAGAGGCAGCGTTACCGGGAATTCCTCATTGCTGGCGTAGGCTTCTGCGTATTCAAGATCAAAGCTGGTACGGGAGGAGTCAATCGCTGTAGGCGCCTGCATGAGTGGAGTCCGTATTAAATAAACCGTACAAACTTTATAGGGTTTACGCCTACTGCTGGCCAAATTTGCCCCAAGGTCTTGGCTTGACTTCAGGTGGGTGGAACCGGTGCCATGCATGCCCCACCTGGAGTGTCAGAAAACGCAGGGGTCAGAGCAAGACACGTTCGATGCCGCCGGCATTGACCTGTTTGACGTAGCGGGGTAGCCAATCATGCCCCAGAAGATTTTTGGCCAGCTCAATCACGATGTAATCGGCGTCCAGACCCTCGACATCTTCGTTGTAGCGCTGTAGTCCCTGCAGACAGCTGGGGCAGGACGTCAGTACTTTCAGTTTCCCCGCAAAACCATCTGTGCGTAATTTGTCGGCGCCCTTCACGAGTTCTTCTTCCTTGCGGAAGCGGACTTGCGTCGAAATGTCCGGACGCGCGATGGCCAGTGTGCCGGATTCACCGCAGCAGCGATCACTCTTCTCGATCCTGACGTGGTCTGCCGTGCTGATCAGCGCGTTGACCGTCTTGAGCGGATCCTGCTGTTTCATCGGGCTGTGGCAGGGGTCGTGATACATGTAACGCGTGCCGTCCACACCATCCAGTTTCACGCCCTTTTCGAGCAGGAATTCGTGGATGTCGAGCAGACGGCAGCCGGGGAAAATCTTGTCGAATTCGTATTTCGTGAGCTGATCGAAGCAGGTGCCGCAACTCACCACCACGGTTTTGATATCCAGATAATTGAGCGTATTGGCGACGCGATGGAAGAGCACACGGTTGTCGGTGGTGATCTTCTCGGCCATGTCGTCCTGGCCTGAGCCGCGCTGCGGGTAGCCGCAGCACAGATAGCCCGGCGGCAGTACGGTTTGTACGCCGACGTGATAGAGCATGGCCTGCGTGGCCAGCCCGACTTGCGAGAACAATCGCTCCGAGCCGCAACCGGGGAAATAGAACACGGCTTCCGAATCCACGCGGGTTTTCTGCGGATCGCGGATCACCGGCACGACGTGATCGTCTTCGATATCAAGCAGTGCGCGCGACGTCTTCTTCGGCAGATTGCCCGGCATCTTCTTGTTCACGAAGTGGATGAGCTGCGCCTTCATGACCGGTTTGCCGAGCGAGGCGGGAGGCTGGCGGGTCGAACCCCGGCTCAGCGGACGCAGCAGGTCTACGGCCAGCCGTTGTGCTTTGTAGGCCCACTCGATGCTCACCTTGCGCAGGAACTTGATCTTCTCTGGCGAGGTGGTATTGAGGAACGCCATCGCCAGACGCTTGGCCGGATTGAAGGACTGTTTGCCCATCTTGCGCAGCAGGTTGCGCATG
>JAGTRY010000128.1 GCA_018262235.1 Pseudomonadota bacterium | reverse complement strand
CAACGTCTGGAACTACGGCATCATTGGGGATATGAGTGGCCGGATCCTGTTTGATCAGCACCTGTTCTGGGCGCTCTTCCAGGCCATCCTCTTCATCGACACACTGCTGTTCACGCTGGGCTACATCATCGAAACCCCGGCCCTGAAAAACCGCATCGTCTCGGTCGAGGCAACCTTCCTCGGCTGGTTTGTCTGCCTGGCCTGTTACCCGCCCTGGAACGGAGCCACCAGCATGTTCCTGGACTGGAACAGCAATGACTTCCCGCACTTCGACAATGACACGATCCACCTGCTGATGAACTGCTGCATCCTGCTGCTGATGGGCATCTACTCGTGGGCCTCCGTCGCATTGGGCTTCCGCGCCAGCAACCTGACCAACCGGGGCATCGTCACCAGCGGTCCCTACCGCTTCATCCGCCATCCGGCCTATGTCGCGAAGAACACGGCCTGGTGGATTGGCTCCCTGCCTTTCATCTACTTGGGCTTTTCGCACAGCTTCAAGGAAGGGATGTGGGTCCTGTTCTGCCGCTGCGCCTGGAGTTTCCTCTATGCCATGCGCGCAATCACCGAAGAGCGCCACCTCCGGCTGGCCAACAACGGCTATGCCGAATATGCCCGCAAGGTACGCTGGCGCTTCATTCCAGGCCTGATCTGAGCGCCTCTTCAAAGTCTCTGGCGGCGAGCCCTTGAAGAAGGCCTCGCCGCCAGCCCGTATACGCCCCCGACAGGGCTTCAGATGACGGACGCTTTGCCGTAATTCTTACGGACAGCCGGAATTTGTCTCCAGCGTGAAATCGGTCACAACTGAGACACGCCGAGACACAATTCAACAGCAGGCCGTACGTGCCATTTTGGCTCCGGCCTTGTAAAGTAAGGCCCCTGAAGGAGAGCAAGCAGCCATGCCCTATATCCGCCGATCTGCCGAGGGCGCTATCGTCGCCCTCCTGAATGACCCCGCGCCTGATGCTCAGGAATTCCTTCCCGCCACCGAACCGGAAGTGTGCGAATTTCTCGGTATGCCAACCGTGAACAATTTTGTCGGACTGGATGCTGATTTCATCCGCGTCATGGAAGATCTGATCGATGTCTTGCTCGACAAAGGGCTCTTGCGCCTGACGGATCTGCCGCAGCAAGCCCAGCGCAAACTGCTCGCCCGCAAGGATATGCGCCGCCGCATGTCAGGCGCCCTTGACCTGCTTGGAGGTGAAGATGTCATCTGACCCGGCAATGCCTGTCAGCGACAATTGGTCGATCAGCGGCCATGCCACACATGTAGACCCCTTACTGGAATGTCTGGTCCAGCTCACCCGCATCCATGGCGATCCGTGGACCGCCGAGGCGCTGGGCTCGGGGCTGCCCAAGGTGGAGCAGCTGCTCCCGCCGTCCCAGTTCATCCGTGCGGCAACCCGCGCCGGACTCGCCGCACGCCTGCTGCGTAAAGCATTGCTCGACATCCCGGCCAAAGCACTGCCGGCGGTCCTCCTGCTGCAGAACAAGCGCGCCTGCCTGCTGCTTGAACGCACGGCAGAAGGCCTGCTGCGCGTGAGTCACCCGGAAACGCCGGAATCCTCGTCGCTGCTCAGCCCGGAGGAACTCGCTGCCGATTACACAGGGGTGGCCATCATCGTCCAGCCCCGCTTCCGCTTTGATGCGCGCACGCCCGACATCCACAAGATCCGCAGCCAGCACTGGTTCTGGAGCGCCATCATCGGCAACTGGCGTCTGTACCGGGATACGCTGGTCGCTGCCTTGCTGGTGAATATCTTCGCCCTGGCGATTCCTTTGTATTCGATGAACGTGTATGACCGTGTCGTACCCAATCACGCCATCGAAACCCTGTGGGTGCTCTCGATCGGTTCCCTGCTGGTGCTGGGCTTCGATTTTGCCCTGCGCACCATCCGCGCCTTCATCATCGACACGGCAAGCAAACGTGTGGATGTCACCCTGTCGGCCCGCATCATGGAACGGGTGCTGGGCGTCAAGTTATCCTCGCGCCCGATTTCAGTCGGTTCCTTTGCCGCCAACCTGCGGGCATTTGAAGGCGTCCGTGATTTCATCGCCTCGGCCACGGTCACCGCACTGATCGATCTGCCCTTCGTGCTGATCTTCCTGATCGTGCTGATCTGGATCTCGCCCTGGATGGTCATCCCTTCGATCATCGGCATGCTGCTGGTGGTCGGGGTGGCCCTCTTCACACAAGGCAAGATGCACGAGCTGACTGAAATGACTTACCGCGCTTCGTCACAGCGCAATGCCGTCCTGATCGAAAGCCTTGTCGGCCTGGAAACCATCAAGACCTTGAGCGCGGAAGGCGAGATCCAGCGCCGCTGGGAACGCGCAACCCTGTTCATTGCCCAGGTGAGCGCACGTACCCGCCTGCTATCGTCGTCCACCATGAATTTCGCCCAGACGATGCAACAGGTGGTCAGCATCTCCACCATCGTCCTCGGCGTCTATCTGCTGACCGACAACCATATCTCGATGGGCGCCATCATCGCCTCCAGCATGATCTCCGGACGCGCGCTGGCGCCTCTCGGACAAGTCGCCGGCCTGATGATGCAGTTCCAGAATGCCCGTACCGGCCTGACCTCGGTCGACCAGCAGATGAACCTGCCCGTGGAGCGTCCGGAAGAAAGTGCCTTCCTGCATCGCCCCCACTTTCATGGCGACATCGAATTCAAGGACGTGAGTTTTGCCTACCCCAACAGTACGCAAAATGCGCTGCAGCATGTGTCTTTCAAGATCCGTGCGGGGGAGAAAGTCGGCATCATCGGACGCATCGGTTCCGGCAAGACCACACTTGAAAAGCTCATTCTCGGCCTCTACGAACCCGCCGAAGGTGCCGTGCTGATCGACGGCGTGGATTCGCGCCAGATCGACCCGGCCGAACTGCGCCGCGCGATTGGCTTCGTGCCGCAGGATGTCACCCTGTTCTTCGGCACGCTCAAACAGAATATCGCGATGGGCTCGCCTCTGGCCGATGATGCGGCGATCCTGGCAGCAGCGGAGCTGGCCGGCGTGACCGAGTTTGCCAATGCCCATCCCCAGGGCTTTGACATGCAGATCGGCGAGCGTGGCGAATCGCTCTCCGGCGGTCAGCGCCAGACCGTCGCCATCGCGCGCGCACTGCTGAACGATCCGCCCATCATCATTCTCGATGAGCCGACCAGCAGCATGGACCATCAGAGCGAAGAGCAGCTCAAGCGTCGCCTGCGCGGGTTTGCCGAACTCAAGACGCTGATTCTGGTGACCCACCGGACCTCCCTTCTGGAGCTTGTCGACCGCCTGATCGTCATCGACAGTGGCCGGATCGTTGCTGACGGGCCCAAGGCCCAGGTCGTGGAAGCGCTGCAGCACGGGCGCATCGGAAAGGCGGCCTGACATGAACCTGTTTGCACGCCTCTCCGCCAAGTATGACCAGATCATGGATTACGCCGAGCGTAACGAAATCCATGAAGACACCGATTTCGTCGCCGACGCCGACTGGAGCATGGCCGAGCAGTCCCCGCGCGGAGCACGTGCGGCCTTGTGGACCACCTTGATTGCACTCCTCGTCCTGCTCATCTGGGCAGCCCTGGCCCAGCTCGATGAAGTCACCAAAGGTGAAGGCCGGGTCATTCCTTCACGGCAGGTCCAGATCATCCAGAGTCTGGATGGTGGCATCGTCTCGGAAATCCTCGTCCACGAAGGTCAGCAAGTCCAGACCGGGCAATTGCTGCTGAAGATCGATCCGACCCGGTTCGTTTCCAACCTCAAGGAAAACCGCTCCGAATACCTGTCCTTGCTCGCCAAGGCGGAACGTCTGCAAGCCCTGGCGGACGGCAAGCCTTTCGTCGCCCCCGCCGAAGTCGTCAGCGAGGCGCCGGAAATCGCCGAGCAGGAAAAAGCCCTGTACGAATCGGCACGCGCCGAGACCAACGCCAGTGTCGGCATCGCGCAGCAGCAACTGATGCAGCGCGGCCAGGAACTCAAAGAGACGCGAGCCCGGCGTGACGCCGCCCAGCAAGGCTTCGAGCTGACCCAGCAAGAGCTGGAAAAGACCCGCCCGCTGGCCCGAACGGGGGCCGTCTCGGATGTCGAACTGCTGCGTCTGGAGCGCGATGTTTCGCGCTACCGCGGCGACCGTGACATGACTGCAGCCCAGATCCCGCGTATCGAATCCGCCATCAATGAGGCGCAACGCAAGATTCAGGAAGTCGAACTGTCGATCCGCAACAAGGCCCGCAACGAGCTCTCCGATGTCAATAACCGTCTGGGACGCCTCACCGAAGGCAGCGTGGCGCTGGCCGACCGGGTCAAGCAATCCGAGATCCGCTCGCCGGTTAACGGCACGGTCAAGCGTCTGCAGGTCAATACGGTGGGAGGCGTGATCCAGCCGGGCAAGGACATCATCGAAATCGTTCCGAGTGACGACGCGCTGCTGCTCGAAGCCCGCGTCCTGCCGCGCGACATCGCCTTTCTGCATCCCGGCCAGAAAGCCCTGGTGAAATTCACGGCCTACGATTTTTCGGTATATGGCGGACTGGAAGCCACTCTCGAAAACATCAGTGCCGACTCCATCATCGACGAGAAAGGCAATGCCTTCTACATCGTGAAAGTACGCACCACCCAGAGCGTGATCGGCGAGCAGAAATTCCCGATCATCCCCGGCATGGTGGCCGAAGTGGACATCCTGACCGGCAAGAAAAGCATCCTGTCCTACCTGATCAAACCAGTCCTGCGGGCTCACGCCAGTGCCCTGCGAGAACGTTAATCAATGAACCGATCCGCTTCCATCCTCACTGACGACGAAACCGTTTTCGCCCGCATCCGGTCCCTGGCCACAGACTGGGCCATCCATCGATTGGGGGACATCCAGACTCTGAACGAGCTTCCTGCTGGCAGTCTGGTCATTGTCGATACGGCAGCCAGCAGCCTGTCCAGGACCAGCGAATCCGGCTGGCGCGCGTTCTTCCAGCTACATCGCATCGTGATGGCCAGCAGCCAGCCTTCGGACGACGAAGGACTGCGCTGGCTGAATCTGGGCGCCAGCGGCTATTGCCATGCTTACGGCGCCCCCGCCACCTTGCAGCAGGTGCTCGATGTCGTCGCCAGTGACGAGCTCTGGGTGGGACGCAGCCTGATGAAACGGCTCCTGGCTGGCATCGGCAAACACCGCACCGACTCGGGTAACTGGGTCCAGGCACTGACGCCGCGCGAACGCGAAGTGGCCCAGATGGCTGCCGATGGCGAATCCAATCTGGCCATTGCCGAAGCCCTCGGCATCACCGAACGCACGGTCAAATCCCATCTGACCACCATCTTTGAAAAACTCGCTGTCAGCGACCGTCTCCAGCTCGCCCTGAAAGTCCACGGCATCCGCTGAAGCGCCTTTGCATAAGCCACGAAAGCCATTTTTCGTGCCTTGTGACACATTGCAACACTCTCCTAGTACCTGAGTACGATACGGCTGGATCCGTCCAGGCCGTAGAGTTCGTGTCATTGTCCCCAAAACCCATACAAGAGAAGAGAGCTTCGCATGGCTACCTCAAACACATCCAGCAACGCCGCCACCATTGTCCGTATCGAAGGCAAGGCGTACGTCAAGACAAGTGAAGGTCAGCTCGTTGCCCTCAAACCCGGGGATCACATTGAACAGGGGCAACAACTCAGCGTCGATCCGCAAGGGCACCTGCTGTTGCAACTGGCCAACGGCCAGACGCTTGATCTCGGTGGTGGCCGCACGATCACGGCCAACGAGGAGCTTCTCAACCAGGCCATCGTTGACCGCAGCGAAGCGGCCATCCAGCCAGCCACTTCGGCGGAAGTCCAGAGCGTCATCACCGCGCTGGATGCCGGACAGGATCCGTTCAACACCCTGGACCCGACCGCTGCCGGTCTGACAGGCGGTGCGGCAACGGATGGCGGCCACAGCTTCGTCCGCCTGCTGCGGATCATGGAGGATGTCACCCCCCTGCAGGACTTCGCGTTCTCTGCCGCAGCCGTCCAGCCGGACCTGGTCGTTCCCGCCGGGGACACCACAAACACGGTCCCCGCCACGACAACGGCGACCACCACCACGGTCCCAGCGCCGACCATCACCCTGTCTGGCCAGGTCACGCCGGACAACATCATCAACGCAGCCGAGGCACAACAGACCATCGCCATTACCGGCACAGTGGGTGGCGATGCACAAGCGGGGGATACCGTAACCCTGACGGTCAATGGCACCACCTATACCGGCCAGGTCGTCAATACCGCTGGCGTATTGGGTTTCAGCATCGATGTGCCGGGGACCGTGCTGGCCGCAGACCCTGATCACACCATCGAAGCTTCGGTCACCACCACCAATGCCGCCGGCAACACGGGCTCCAGCACAGCCACCGAGAGCTACACCGTCGACACGGGCACCCTGACGCCAACCGTCACCCTCTCCAGCATCACCGCGGACAACATCGTCAACGCAGCCGAAGCCGGCACGACCATTGCCGTCACCGGCACAGCCGGAGGCGATGCAAAGGCTGGCGACACGGTCACCCTGATCATCAATGGCAAGAACTACACAGGCACCGTCCAGACCGACCTGAGCTTCAGCATTGACGTTCCCGGCACAGCGCTGGCTACAGATCCCGATCACACCATCGACGCTTCGATCAGCACCCAGAACAGCGCAGGCAACACCGGCACGGGCAGCAGCACTGAAACCTATGCGGTCGACATCCTGCCGCCCAGTGTAACCATCGATATCGTCGCAACCTCGCTCAACGCCAGCCAGAGCAGCACGATCACCTTCACATTCAGCGAAACGCCGGTCGGATTCACCACAGCGGACATCACCGCTGTCGGCGGAACCGTCTCCGGTCTGGTCGCCACGTCCAACCCGCTGGTCTACACGGCTGTTTTCACGCCTACGGCAGGTTACAGTGGCACAGCTTCGGTCTCCGTCACCCCAGCCAGCTATACCGACGCAGCCGGCAACACCGGAACAGGCGGTAACGACTCGGTAGACATTGTCCTCGTGCCTCCGACCAACACCCTGCCCGGCTCTGTCAGCGCACAGGAAGATACCCCTCAAACCATCAGCGGCGTATCGGTCACGGACGTGGATTCGTCGACGCTGACCACCACGGTATCTGTCACCCATGGCACGCTGACTGTCACCACCGGCAGCGGCGCAAGCATTACCAATCCCGGCACAAGCAGCGTGACCCTGGTCGGTACCGCAGCCCAGATCAATGCGGCGCTGGCCGGCCTGACCTACACCAACACAGCAGACTACAACGGCGCAGACACCCTGACCGTCAGCACCAGTGACGGAACAACCGCCGCCGTCACCAATACGACCGACATCACGGTCACACCAGTAGCCGATATCGCCAGCGACACGATCACGACCCTGGAAGACACCACCGTCAATATCGTCGTCAACACCAATGACAGTTTTGAAAACACCGGGCACACCATCACCGCCATCGATGGTACCGCCATCGCCGTGGGCGGAACGGTGGCCGTGGCAAACGGCACGGTCACACTCAAGGCAGATGGCAGCCTGGACTTTGCACCAGCAGCCAATTACAACAACACCAGCCCGACGACCTTCACCTATACCGTCACCTCCGGCGGTGTAACCGAGACCGCAACCGTCAGCGTCAACGTCACTCAGGTCAACGATCCCGCCATCATCACGCCCGCCACGCCGGGGGCGGACGCCGGTGCGGTCAAGGAAGATGTAACACCCACCACCAGCGGTCAGCTCAGCGTGACCGATGTGGATGCCGGACAGGCCAGCTTTGTGGCGCAGACCAATGTTGCGGGAGCCCACGGCACCTTCAGCATCGACAGCACCGGCAAGTGGACCTATACCCTCGACAACACCGATCCCGCAGTTCAGGCCCTGGGCGAAGGCCAGTCCCTG
>JAGTRY010000127.1 GCA_018262235.1 Pseudomonadota bacterium | reverse complement strand
TCCGTTGGAATTTGTCCGTTGGAATTTGTCTTGACACCCAGAGGATCGGCATATATGATACGGGCATTCATAAAACTAGTTCAGAAAATAATGTTCGTTCCGGCCTCGATCGGGACGAACGAGTCAGGTCTGAGCGCAGCGGCTTATTCGGGTGCGCCGGCGAATCCCTGTGAGGGAGAGTAGAATAGGATAAGAATTTCTGGGCACGTTCCGCACGAAAGTCCCTTCCTCCTGGGAGGCGCATGATTCTTAAATTACTTGTGTTGGTAGTGATAGCAATCATGTTTTCAGGTTGTATTATCCAAAATTGGTTCCTCTATTATCCCAGTTCATCCACGCCCTCCGAAGAATCGCTCAAGGCGGCTGGGCTTAGACCCTGGCCATCTTCCATAAAGGATTACCGCGGCCTTGTGGGCATGACAGAATCTAAACCTACGAAGGGCACGATCGTTGTTTTTCATGGAAATGAGAAATATGGAAAACCCTGTAGAAACGTGCTTTGAGTGAGCGGGCAGAAACTCTCGTTGCTCTGATGGGCTAAGGGAATGTCCTCTGCGGTGTTTTTCAGGGTTTCGGTATAAAATTGGCTCACCCTGCAGAGATACACGAGCCCTGATTGGCGTCGCTTCATGCGGTCGTTGGCGGAGGTCGTGAGCCCGGGGTTCCGTCGTGCGTTTCATCATCCATAGACGAATCAAACCGTGCCGGTGTCCCCGGAATTTCGGGGCGGCGGCGCGAAACTAGGGCAAAAAAATGAAGATTCATGAATATCAAGCAAAAGAAATCCTGCGCAAATATGGCGTAGTCACTCCGCGTGGCATCCCGTGTTTTAGCGTTGAAGAAGCCGTAAAGGCCGCCGAAGAATTGGGCGGTTCGATCTGGGTGGTGAAAGCCCAGATCCATGCTGGTGGACGTGGCAAGGGCGGCGGTGTGAAGCTGGCTCGCTCGAAGGATGAAGTGCGCAAGATAGCTGGCGAGATTCTCGGCATGCAGCTTGTTACGCACCAGACCAGTCCTGAAGGCCAGAAGGTGCGTCGGCTGATGATCGAAGAAGGCGCCGATATCAAGAAGGAATATTACGTTGCTGCGTTGACCGACCGTGCTACACAGAAGGTTGCCATGATGGCTTCCTCGGAGGGGGGCATGGATATCGAGGAGGTTGCGCACAACACACCGGAAAAGATCATCAAGGTTTTTGTCGATCCGGCGACCGGCTTGACTGATACGCAAGGTCTTGAACTGGCGCGTGGCATTGGCGTACCGGAAGGCTCGCTCGACAAAGCCGTCGATACCTTCAAGAAACTCTACACCTGCTATATGGAAACCGATGCCTCGCTGGCGGAAATCAACCCGCTGATCCTCGAAGGCAACGGCAACATCAAGGCGCTGGATGCAAAGGTCAACTTTGATCCGAACGCGCTCTTCCGCCATCCGGACATCGTTGCCTATCGCGATCTGGACGAAGAGGATCCCGCCGAAATCGAAGCTTCCAAGTTTGATCTGGCCTACATTTCTCTCGATGGCAACATCGGCTGTCTGGTGAATGGCGCAGGCCTGGCCATGGCAACCATGGATACCATCAAGCTGTTCGGTGCCGAACCGGCGAATTTCCTGGATGTGGGCGGTGGTGCGACAACCGAGAAGGTGACCGAGGCGTTCAAGATCATGCTCAAGAACCCGGCCGTGAAAGGCATCCTGGTCAATATTTTCGGTGGCATCATGAAGTGCGACACCATTGCCAATGGCGTGGTCGCTGCTGCCCGCGAAGTAAAGCTGGCAGTGCCGCTGGTGGTGCGCATGAAGGGGACCAACGAAGACCTGGGCAAGAAGATTCTTGCCGACTCCGGTCTGCCCATCATTTCTGCCGACACCATGGCAGAAGCCGCCCAGAAGATCGTTGCCGCTGTGGCTTGAGCCACGGACGAGGAGTTCAAGACATGTCGATTTACATCAACAAAGATACCAAGGTCATTACCCAGGGCATTACCGGGAAAACAGGCCAGTTTCACACGGAAAAATGCCAGGAGTATGCCAATGGCAAGAATTGTTTTGTGGCGGGCGTGAATCCGAAGAAAGCCGGCGAGTCGATTTTCAACATTCCGATTTACGGGACCGTCAAGGAAGCCGCTGCGCAAACCGGTGCGACGGTGTCTGTGATCTACGTGCCGCCGGCAGGCGCTGCCGCAGCGATCTGGGAGGCCGTCGAAGCCGATCTGGATCTGGCGATCTGCATCACCGAAGGCATTCCCGTGCGGGACATGCTAGAAGTGCGCAACAAGATGAAAGCCAAGGAAGCCGCAGGCGGCAAGCGTACCCTGCTGCTCGGCCCCAACTGCCCGGGCCTGATCACGCCGGACGAAATCAAGATCGGCATCATGCCGGGGCACATCCACCGCAAAGGCCGCATCGGCGTGGTGTCCCGTTCTGGTACCCTGACCTATGAAGCAGTGGCGCAACTGACCGAAATCGGTCTGGGCCAGTCTTCTGCGGTCGGCATTGGTGGCGACCCCATCAATGGCCTCAAGCACATTGATGTGATGAAGGCGTTCAACGATGATCCTGATACCGATGCCGTTATCATGATTGGCGAGATCGGTGGCCCGGACGAGGCTGAGGCGGCGTTGTGGTGCAAGGCCAACATGAAGAAGCCGATCGTGGGCTTTATTGCTGGTGTGACGGCTCCGGCCGGCAAGCGCATGGGACACGCTGGCGCACTGATTTCTGGTGGAGCGGATACGGCGGATGCCAAACTGGCCATCATGGAAGAGTGTGGGTTCAAAGTTACGCGCAATCCGTCAGAAATGGCCAAGCTTCTCAAGGCGCTGCTCTGAGTTGGATTTACACGTTGATCAATCGGACGGGCAGCTTCGGCTGCCCGTTTTCATGCTAGGGAAAACCCTTGACGGGGCAAGCGATTCCTCTCGGTTTGCGTATTGTCACGAACACGGGTTTTTTGCCGGCTAAGATGCACCGTTTGGGATTTTTTAATTTGAGGAAACAGTATGGAAGTCATTCAAACCAGCGCGTTCTGGATCGGTCTGTTGAAAATCATCTGGGTCAATATTCTGCTTTCGGGGGATAACGCCGTGGTGATTGCGCTGGCCGCTCGTTCTCTGCCGCCCGCGCAACAAAAACTGGCGGTGATCTGGGGCTCGGTGGCAGCGATCATCATGCGTGTGATCCTGACCATATTCGCCGTGCAGTTGCTTGAACTGCCCTGGCTCAAGTTGATCGGAGCCGTGTTGCTGGTATGGATCGGTGTCCAATTACTGGGTGATGATGACGACGGAAACAGCATCAACGAAAGCTCTACCGTCATGTCTGCGATCAAGACCATCCTGATCGCTGATCTGGTCATGAGTCTGGATAACGTTCTGGGAGTTGCCGCTGCAGCGGACGCTGCGCCTGAAGAGGCCAAGACGATATTGCTGATCATCGGTCTGGGCTTGTCGATTCCTATCGTGATCTTCGGTAGCGGGATTGTGCTGAAATTGATGGAGCGCTTCCCGATCATCGTGACATTGGGAGCGATGCTGCTGGGCTGGATTGCGGGCGAAATGGCGGTCAAGGAGGAGTTCGTGGCCAATCTGGTTGGAGCCATACCGTTTGTGCATTATGTGTTTGCCGTGTGTGGCGCGGTGCTGGTACTCGCCATTGCGCGGGTGCTGGAAGCGCGCGGTGGTGATAAGACGGGGAACGCAGACGTTTGATTTCTGGCAGGATAGGGAGCCCCGGAGCTGGCGTAACCGCGTCCGTTCCTGGCCCGGGGCTTCGTGCGTGCTTGGCCTGGCGAAAACCGCCGGGCTGTTGCATCGTGCAAAGGCTGCCGGAAGTTGCAGTGTGATGCCATACTAATGGCTCGGCAGACCTGAAAGACTGCAAGAGGACATGATGGCAAAGCTTATTCTGAGCATGGACGGGCTTGTATTGAAGGAAATCCCCCTGAACAAGGAGCGGACGACCATCGGGCGCAAGCCGCATAATGACATCCAGATTGACAATCTGGCGATCAGTGGTGAGCACGCCGTGATTGTCGCCATTCTCAACGATGCCTTTCTGGAAGACCTCAACAGTACCAATGGCACTTATGTAAATGGCCAATCGGTGAAGAAACATGTGCTCAAGGACAACGATATTGTTGAACTGGGCAAATACCGCCTCAAATTCCTCAAGGATGCGCCGGATCTGAGTCCGAGCAGCACTTTCGAGAAGGCTTTTGTTTCTCCGGTGGATTCTGCCAATCTGGGGGCCAGCCCGCGGGCGCATACCGAAACCATGGTTGGTTTCGGTGCAGAAGCCTCGGTCACCAGCGAGTGGAAAGCGCCTGTGGATACTACCCCGGCCATGGTGGGAGAACCGATGGGGGTCGTGCAGATCATCAATGGCCGTAATGCAGGGCGCGAGCTGGAACTCTCCAAATCCTTGACCACGCTGGGCAAACCGGGGGTGCAGGTGGCCGTGATTACGCGACGGCCTCATGGCTATTTCATCACTCACGTGGAAGGGGATTCGTTTCCCGTTCTCAATGGCAAGCAGCTGGATGCCCAGGCGCATCTGCTGGGGGATCATGATGTGATCGAGATTGCCGGAGTGAAGATGGAGTTCTATCTGCGCAGTGCCGCGACGCAAGGCGCCTAGGCGCCGGGATGCATGAAAGTCCGTGTACTCGGCTGTAGCGGAGGGGTTGGTGGGGCCGCCCGTACGACTTCTTTGCTGGTTGATCAGGATATTCTGGTTGACTGTGGTACGGGAGCGGGTGAGTTGTCACTCGAAGCGTTACTGCGCATTGACCATGTGTTCCTGACGCATTCCCATCTCGACCATATTGCATTGCTGCCGATGCTTGTCGACACCGTGGGCAATTTGCGTGAGCGGCCGATCACCGTTCATGCCCCCGATGAAACCTTGCGCATTCTTCGTGCGCATATTTTCAATTGGCTGGTTTGGCCGGATTTCACCGCAATTCCGGACCGCAATAGTCCCATCCTGCGCATGCAGCCGTTGCAGGCGGGTGAGCTTGTACGTTTGGGAGAGCGGTGTGTACAGGCTCTGCCTGCTTTGCACTCGGTTCCTGCTGTCGGGTATTGCCTGCACTGCGGGGGTGATCAGCTGGCCTTCAGCGGAGATACCGCCGTGTGTGATCAGCAGATCGCGGCACTGAATGCTTTGGACAGGCTACGCTACCTGCTGATTGAAACCGCTTTTCCGAATGAACATCAGGACCTGGCGCTCGCCGCACGCCATCTTTCCCCCAACATGCTGCACACTGTGCTGGACCGTTTGACGGGCCGGCCTGAAGTGTACGTCACGCATTTCAAACCTGGCTACACGACAGGCTTGACGCAGGAGCTGACGAACTGCAAAAGCCGTTTGCCCCCACAAGTACTGTTGAACGGACATTGCTTCGATCTCTAGCGCCGGTTCACAATCCATTATCACCTGATCATCATGTAACTGTGAGCAAACTTCAGGCTGAACCCTCTTCCGGAAATTTGATATGAGTACTACTGTTGCCCGGCCAGGCAGTGCCTTGGCGCGGCGTCTGGCTTTTTTCAAAAGTCTGCAAACGCTTAATACGCGGATCCATGAAACTTCCGACATAGACGAAATCATCTTCGAGGTTTCCAGCGAAGTTTGCGCACTATTTGGTGCCGAGCGGGTAACCATCTACCTTGTGGATGAGTCAGGCAATTCCATCAGTTCCCGCGTCAAAACCGGCATGCATGCCACCAAGAGCATTCATCTGCCTGTTTCTGACCGGAGCATCGCTGGCTTTTGTGCCCTGCATCGCCGCATGCTGAATATTCGCAATGTTCACGATGTGGTTGAACTGCGGCAGATCTCGCCGACGATCGAGGCCCGCCATGAGTTGGCGGATGATCGCGCTGGAAATCTCAATCGGCAGATGCTCGTTGCTGCGTTGGTTCATCCCGAGGGTAAGCGTCTGCTCGGGGTGATCCAGCTGGTGGATACGCTGGATGGCAAACCATTCTCGCCGATTGAAGAGGAGGGCATTCTTGCGTTGGCCCAGACCCTGGCGATTGCGTTTGCCCAGCGCCTGGATGCATCTGTTCCCTTGCGCTCGAAATATCACCAACTGGTTCTCAAGGGGCGACTCTCCGAAATAGAACTGGAGCAAACCGCCGAGGATGCCTTCCTGCGTGCAAGTACCCAGGAAAGCATATTGGTCACGGACAAGAAGATCGGTCTGGCTGAAATCGGCGAGGCCATGGCCGCGTTCTATGGCGTGCCCTATGAACCTTTCCGGCCAGATCGCATCAAGCCCATGGATCTGCTGCGCAACATCAAGCGCGAGTACGCCATCCAGAGTGGCTGGCTGCCTTTGGAAGAGACACAAGAAGGCATTGTCATTCTTGCCGTTGATCCGGAGAGCGTGATCGGTACGCGGATCGCGTTGAACGTTTTCCAGAATGCCCGTTTGTCTTATCGGGTGACGACCGCCATCGAGTTTGATCAGACCATCGGCCAGTATTTCGACCAGACGCTTGATGACATGAGTATGGGTGAGCTGCTCTCCGATATGGCGGATGGCGATGAAGCTCCTTCAGCCAGCGAGGAACTCAGTGCCGCGGCAGACAATGAACTGGTCAAGCTGGTCAATCGGGTGATTATCGAAGCTCACCGGCAAGGTGCTTCGGATATTCATATCGAACCGCGTCCCGGCAAGGAAAAAATGCTGGTGCGCTTTCGTAAGGACGGCCTGCTGGTGCCTTATGTCGAAGTTCCGGCTGCTTACCGGAACCCGATGGTGGCGCGCATCAAGATCATGTGCGATCTGGATATCTCTGAACGCCGCAAGCCGCAGGACGGCAAGATCAAATTCCGGAAATATGGTCCGCTGGACATCGAATTGCGGGTGGCCACGATTCCGACCGCTGGCGGGATGGAAGACGTTGTCATGCGCCTGCTGTCCCAAGGAGAGCCGATTTCCATCGACAGGCTGGCCTTGTCGGACCACAACCTGCAGCGGTTGACGGCCGTGATTACCAAACCCTACGGTCTGTTCTTCGTTTGTGGCCCGACCGGTTCGGGCAAGACAACGACACTGCATTCGGTGCTCAAGTACATCAACCGGCCCGAGACCAAGATCTGGACCGCCGAAGATCCTGTCGAAATTACCCAGCGTGGTTTGCGTCAGGTACAGGTTAACCGGAAAGCAGGTCTGGATTTTCCTACCGTGATGCGGGCCTTTTTGCGTGCTGATCCCGATGTCATCATGGTCGGTGAAATGCGGGATGCCGAGACTGTGCAGATCGCGATCGAGGCTTCACTGACCGGCCACATGGTTCTTTCAACCCTGCATACCAATAGCGCTCCGGAGTCGGTCGTGCGCTTGCTGGACATGGGGATGGATCCGTTCAATTTTGCCGATGCGCTTTTGGGTGTGCTGGCACAACGGCTGGCGCGGCGTCTCTGCAAACATTGCTGCGTGCCTGAGCTGGCCAGCGATGAGGAAATCAACGCATTGCTTGATGAATATTGCGAAGATTTGCGCAAGACCTCGCAGTTTCGTGAAAGCCCACAGGCAGCGCGCGACGCGATTCTTGCAGACTGGCGTACACGGTATGCCGATGAGCATGGGCGTTTCACGCTGTACCGCCCAACAGGTTGCCCTGAATGTAACCAGAGCGGTTACCGCGGGCGCATCGGTCTGCATGAACTGATGCTGGGTTCCGACGCAATTCGTCGGCAGATCCAGACGCGTGCATTGCTTTCCGACCTGCTGGTGACTGCTCTGGATGAAGGCATGCTCACCTTGCGTCAGGATGGTATCCAGAAGGTCCTCAGTGGCGATACAGACATGGTGCAAGTTCGCCGGGTGTGCATTCGCTGATGCGGCTCGGGTACGGCACGGAACCCATCGTGCCTGATGATCCGACTATTTTCCGTGCCTATCCGGCAATTTGCGTTGCCGG
>JAGTRY010000126.1 GCA_018262235.1 Pseudomonadota bacterium | reverse complement strand
TGACGCTGGCCGATCGCATCGTGGTGATGCGTGATGGGTACATCGAGCAGATCGGCGCCCCCATGGAGCTGTTCAACCATCCGGTCAATACCTTCGTTGCCGGATTCATCGGTTCACCGCCGATGAATCTGCTGCCGGCCCGGGCCCTGGCTCATGCGGATGGCGTGGCCGTAGCACTCAGCGCGGACAGCTTGGTCTGTGTGCCGACCAAGCCCGGGGTGGCGATTGCGGCAGACATGCCGGTCACCTTCGGGATCCGTCCCGAGGATGTGGCCCTGACCCGCAAGTTCGAAAACTGTTCGGAAATCTTCGGCACGGTCGACATCGTGGAACCTCTGGGTTCCGAGGCAATCCTCCATGTGCAGGTCGGGGCGCACAACCTCATCGTGCGTGCCGAGGGTCGCAAGACTGTCGAGGTGGGGGTGCGGATTCCGCTGTATGTCGATCTGGAACGGGTGCATCTGTTCGATGCCGACACCACGGTGTCCATCTACTGAGGAGCCGGGACATGGAAGAGAAACTCGCCAACATGGCGTCCGAACCCGCACCCTTCGTCATGCGCCTGCGTGGCGCCTGGCGCGGTCTGGTCAAGGATCTGCGCCGCGATTACCTGCTGTACCTGATGCTGTTGCCTACGCTGGTATGGTTCATCGTGTTCCTCTATATGCCGATGGGAGGCTTGCAACTGGCATTCAAGCAATACAGCGCCTGGAAAGGCATCGATGGCAGCCCGTGGGTTGGCTTTGCGCACTTCGTCAGTCTGTTCCAGAGCGATCAGTTCCTGCGCGCGATCGGCAACACCCTGATCATCAGTGGCTACTCGATCCTGCTCGCCTTTCCGGTGCCCATCCTGCTTGCGCTGATGATCAACGAAGTGCAGTCACAGGGTTATCGCAAGGCGGTACAGACAATTGTCTATCTGCCGCACTTCATCTCGGTGGTCATCGTAGCCGGGATCGTGGTGGCCTTCCTGTCACCCACCACCGGGGTGATCAACAACGTGCTGGAGATCTTCGGTTTCGACCGGGTGTATTTCCTGACCCGCCCGGAATGGTTCCGCAGCATCTTCATCGGTTCCGGGATCTGGAAGGAGGCAGGGTTTGATTCCATCGTCTTCCTCGCGGCCATCATGAGCATCAACCCGGCGCTCTATGAGTCGGCGCAAGTCGATGGCGCCTCGCGCTGGCAGATGATGACGCGCATCACCTTGCCCTGCATCGTGCCGACCATTGCGGTGTTGCTGGTGATCCGTCTGGGGCGCGTGCTGGAGGTAGGCTTCGAATACATCATCCTGCTGTATCAACCTTCGACCTTCCAGACGGCGGATGTGATCAGTACCTACATCTATCGTCAGGGCCTGCAGGGCGCACGGTATGACCTGGCGACCGCTGCGGGGGTTTTCAATGCCGTGGTTGCCCTGGTGCTGGTACTCATCGCCAACCGGCTCAGTCGCCGCATCACGCGTACAGGCGTGTTCTGATCGGCAGGGGCGCATCGGGCGTGCGCCTCGTTCAGGATTACTCGGAGTCATACAAATGCTTGCAACCCCATTCTTTACGCGTTCCGACCGGATCTTCGGCCGCGTCAACGCAATCCTCCTGGCCGTGTTTGCCATACTTGCCATCTATCCGGTCATCTACGTGCTGTCCGTTTCGATGAGCTCCGGCGAGGCAGTCACGGCCGGGCGGGTCTTCCTGCTGCCGGTGAATCTCGATTTCTCGGCGTATTCACGCGTGTTCGAGGACAAGCTGTTCTGGACCTCGTACGCCAACACTTTTTTCTACACGGTGTTCGGTACCGTCGCCAGTCTGTTCTTCATCATTCCAAGTGCGTATGCCTTGTCCAAGCACCGCTTGCGTGGCCGGCGGCTCATCGGATTCTTCATTGCCTTCACGATGTGGTTCCAGGCGGGAATGATCCCGTTCTATCTCAACATCAGCAATCTCGGGCTGATCGATTCACGCTGGGGCATCGTCATCGCATTTGCCTGCAATGCCTTCAACATCATTCTGATGCGCAACTACTTCGAATCGATATCGCAATCCTTCGAAGAGGCGGCACGGATGGACGGCGCGAACGATCTGCAGATCTTGTGGAAGGTCTACATCCCCTTGTCCAAACCGGCGATTGCCACCGTCACCTTGCTGTGTGTGATTGCGCGCTGGAACGGCTACTTCTGGTCGATGGTCCTGCTGCGCCATGAAGACAAGATCCCGCTGCAGGTCTACCTCAAGAAGATGATCGTCGAGGTCAATCTGTCGGAGGAATTCTCTGGTGCCGTCATGGCGCACAGCTACTCGGTGGAAACGATTGTCGGGGCGATCATCGTGATGTCCATCATCCCGGTACTGCTGGTCTATCCGGTCGTGCAGAAATACTTCACCAAGGGCGTGATGCTGGGTGGGGTGAAGGAATAGGCAGGCACGCGTGGGTTCACGCTGGAAACACCAAGGATCGCACACGGGCAATCGTGTCGCGCCATGCACTAAGGAGACGTAAACATGAAAAAGATGATTGTTCCGCTCTTGCTCTCTGCGCTGCTAACCGTTCCTGTAACGGTTCTGGCCAAGGAGTCCACCTGGATCAGCGACAAGCCGCTGACCCTGAAGATCCACCTGCACGCGCGTGACAAGTACGTGTGGGACGAGAACCTGCCGATGAGCAAGGAGCTCTTTCGCCTCACCAACCTGCAACTGATCGGTACCGCCAACAAGACGGCGACCAATAGCCAGGAGCAGTTCAACCTGATGATGGCGACCGGGAACCTGCCCGATATCGTGGCGGGCGACAGTCTCAAGGACAACTTCATCCGTTACGGCATGGAAGGCGCCTTCCAGCCCCTCAACAAACTGATCGATCAGCATGCGCCGAACCTGAAGGCCTTCTTCAAAAGCCATCCGGAAGTGCAGCGTGCCATCACTGCGCCGGATGGCAACATCTACTTCATCCCCTATGTGCCGGATGGCAAGGTGTCGCGTGGCTGGTGGATCCGCAAGGACTGGCTGGACAAGCTGGGTCTCAAGGAACCGCAGAACATCCACGAACTGTATACGGTGCTCAAGGCCTTCCGCGAGAAAGACCCGAACGGCAATGGCAAGAAAGACGAGATTCCGTTCTTCGACAAGGAGCCTGAACGCCTCTACAACCTGGTGAACTTCTGGGGCTGCCGCTCGACGGGGTCCGATGCCGCGATGGACTTCTTTGTCGATGCCAATGGCAAGGTCCGTCATCCTTTCGCCGAGCCCTGTTTCAAGGAAGGAATCCGCAATCTGGCCAAGTGGTATGCCGAAGGCCTGATCGATCCGGAAATCTATACCCGGAAGAATCGGGCACGTGAGCAGTTGTTCGGTGCCAATCAGGGCGGCATGACCTTTGACTGGTTTGCCAGCACGGCAGGCTTCAATGACTCGATTTCCAAGACGGTTCGCGGCTTCAAGCTGATCCCGCTTGCTCCGCCGGCCGACATCAACGGCAAGCGCTGGCTGGAAAATTCCCGGGCCGAGATGCGTCCCGATGGCTGGGCGATGACCGTCACCAACAAGAATCCTGTCGAGACCATCAAGCTGTTCGACTTTTTCTTCTCGCGTACGGGGCGGAACCTGCAGAATTTTGGTGTCGAAGGTTATTCGTACGACATGAAAAATGGCAAGGCCGTCTTCAAGGATGCCGTCCTCAAGTCTTCCAAACCCGTCAATAACCAGCTCTGGGAAATGGGCGCCCTGTTGCCCATCGGTTACTGGATGGATTACGAGTACGAGCGTCAATGGACCAATCCCGCTGCACTGCAAGGCATTGAAATGTATGCCAAAGGCAACTGGTTCGTGCCGCTGTTCTACGGGGTCAACATGAAGAAGGAAGAACGCGCCGTCTACGACCAGTTCTGGCCCGACATCCAGACCTATATGGCCGAGATGGCCCAGAACTGGGTTCTGGGGACCAAGAACGTGGACAAGACCTGGGACGAGTACCAGGCACGTCTCAAGAGTTCGGGCTTCCACGCCGTGCTGAATGCCATGCAGGCCGCCTACGACCGCCAGTACGGCAAACGTTAAGTCATCCGTCGGGCGGGCCGTTTCCGGATGGCCTGCCTTCCCGGACGCCAGACAAGGAATCAACAGGTGAGCGTGCCTTGCACGCTCGCAGGGCAGCGTTTTGTCTGTCGTGTGCCCATCACGATGGAAAGGGCTGGCCACTCCCTGCGGTGATCGGAACCGCCAGCAGTTCAAGAGGACAGGTATGAAACAGCCGGATTTACTACCGCTTTTTGCGAGTGACCAGTTGGCCGCGCTGCGTGCAGTGGCTGCGGGCGAAGGGTTGATGGCACGCAGCATGGCTGCCTTGAAGGCCGGTTTCGACCCCTGGCTATCACGCCCGATAGAAGTGCCCGGGCACGGCGAGGCCGGCAGCGATCAGCACAATCGTCACCAGCTCAACTATCAGCTGATCGATTCGGCGGGACTACTCTACCAGCTGAGTAGCGATGAAAAATATTCCAGATGGGTTTGTGAGATTGTCGTGCGCTATGCTGACGTCTATCTGCAAATGGGATTCCAGCCCAAGCGCAACACCAATCCGCCGGGACGGATCTTCCATCAGATCCTTAACGAGAGCATGTGGCTACTGTACGTCGCCTGCGGATACGGCTGCGTGCGGCACACCCTGGACGAGGCGCAGCGCAGCTATGTTGAAGCGCGCCTGTTCCGGCCCATGCTGGAGATGTTCACCGAGACGTATGCCCATGACTTCGATCACATTCATAACCACGGCCTGTGGGCGGTGGCAGCGGTGGGGCTCTGCGGGCTGGTCATCGAGGCGCCAGACTATGTCGCGATGGCGGTAGACGGCCTGGCCGGAGACCGCCAGCAAGGCGGCTTCCTAGCACAGATCAGCCAGCTCTTCTCGCCTTCTGGCTACTACATCGAAGGCCCTTACTACCACCGTTTTGCGATCCGTCCGCTGTGTCTGTTTGCCGAAGCGTTGCATCATCATCGTCCGGACCTCGATATCTACAACTACAAGGGACAGGTAATCCGGACCACCATCCGGGCCTTGCTCGCGACGGCGTACCCGGACGGACGTTTCCCCGCACTCAACGATGCTTCGCAATCGATGAGCATCCGCGACGAAGGCGTGGTGATTGCCCTTGCCGTGCATTGTGCCCGCTATGGCAGCGACGAACAGTTGCTGTCGGTGGCACACCGTCAGGGCCGGGTATGGGTCCATCCGGCCGGGTTGGCCGTGGCGCGTGCCGCCGATGCATCAGCCGGCTTGTCCCCTGTTTGCTGGCCCAGTGTGGAACTCAGTGAAGGGCCGGACGGGACATGCGGCGCCCAGGGCTTCCTGCGGGCCTGCAACGCCGAAGGGGATGTGACCCAGGTGGTGATGAACTATGGCCAGCACGGCATGGGCCATGGTCACTTCGATACCCTGGGCATCACCTGGTACAACCATGGCGCCGAAGTGCTCAAGGACTACGGCTACGGGCGCTGGGTCAATGTGGAGACCAAGTTCGGCGGGCGCTACCTCAACGAGAACAAGAGCTACGCACGGCAGACGGTTGCGCACAATTGCGTGGTCGTCGATCAGCAAACGCAGAACGGTTTCGATGTGCAGCGCGCGGACCGCGTGCATGGCCAGCGCCACTTCTTTGTCGGCAGTGGCGCGGTGCAGGCGATGAGTGCGCGGGCCGATGAACATTACCCCGGTGTGCGCATGCAGCGCAGCCTGCTGTTGCTGCAACTGCCGCAGTTGGGCAATCCCCTTCTGGTCGACCTGTTCCGCCTGTGCAGCGACACCCGCCACCAGTATGACTATGCGCTGCAATATGCAGGCCAGATCAGCGACACGAATCTCCAGGTGATCGGCAACGCAAGGCAGTGGAACGTGCTTGGTGATGCCGCGGGCTACCAGCATCTGTTCGGTGTTGCGCGTGCCGAGTTGAGCGATGGTTTGCGCGTTACCTGGCTGCAGGGCGCACGGTTCAATACCTGGGCCGCTGCGGCCAGTGAGGGCGAGCTCTTGTTTACCCAGACCGGAGCGACCGATCCGGACTTCAACCTGCGGCGCGAAAGCGGTTTTCTGCTGCGTACCCAAGCGAGCAGCCACCTCTTCGCTTCGGCCTTCGAGACGCATGGTTTCTTCAATGAAGAGACCGAGCGTTGTCAGGGCGCGCGTGGCAGCCTGCAGGCGGTGCGCGTACTCGGACACGACGCCGTGGGGTCCGTGTTGCAGATCGTACTGGCACAGCAGGTTTTGACGCTGATGGTCAGCAACCGGCCGGATGTGACGGCCACTACCGATAATGAAACACTTTTTGGCGATACCCGATATGCATGGCGTGGATACTTTGCCTGTGAACAAGGCTGACAAGATGACGACCCAGGAATACCAACCCCTTCTCATCCGCGCCATCGAAGCGGATGCCCTGCGCGCTGAAATTGGTGCCGACAGTTTGATGGGGAAGACGCTCGCTGCCGATATCCGCGCGCTCAAGCGTTACATGGCAACACCGATCGAGATTCCCGGTCACGGCGAGGCAGGCGGTTACGAACACAACCGGCACAAGCAGAACTACATCCACCTCAATCTGGCCGGGCGCCTGGCGCTGATCACCAATGAGTGCGTCTATCACGACTACGCCCTTGACATGCTGAGGGCTTACGCCGATGCGTATCTGTCGATCCCGTTGAATACGAGCCGGGACAGCAACAAGCCGGGCCGCCTGTTCCACCAGACGCTCAACGAGAACATGTGGCTGCTGTACGCGGCCGAAGCCTACAGCTGTATCCGTAACCGACTCTCCGCCGCACATCGCGAGCAGATCGAGCAGCGTCTGCTGCGCCCGATGGCGAGCCTGTTCATGGATACCTATGCAGATGATTTTGACATTGTGCATAACCATGGGCTGTGGTCAGTGGCGTCCGTAGGCATGTGTGGCTACGCTCTGGGGGATCAGGACATTGTCGACAAGGCCTTGTACGGGATCAATGGTGACAGCGTCAGCGGCGGGTTCCTGGCCCAGCTGGCACAGCTCTTCTCGCCTGATGGCTACTACATGGAAGGCCCGTACTACCATCGCTTCGCGATTCGGCCGCTGTTGCTGTTCGCTGAGGCCATCGAGCGTCGCCAGCCCGAGATCAGGATCTACGCGTTCAAGCAGCAGGTCATCCGGCGCACCACCGAATCGTTGATGTCCATTGCATTTCCGGACGGCACCTTCCCGGCGCTCAACGATGCTTCCAAGACCATGGGCATCAAGGACGAAGGGCTGATGATCGCCACTAGCCTGTGTTTCAAACGCTATGGCGTGGATGCGAATCTGGTCGAGATGGCACGCCTGCAGCAGCGGGTGTGGGTGGGCGATGCGGGCCTGGCCTTGTCGAACGCGGTTGCGCATGCGCCGCATGGGCGCATGAACTGGGGCAGCATGTTGATCTCGGACGGGCCGGACGGCACGCGTGGCGGGGTCGGCATCCTGCGCCAGGAGGATGCCGAGCAGGATCTGAACATGGCCCTGCTGTGGTTCGGTCAGCACGGCAGCGACCATACCCTGCATGACGCGCTGGATCACGGCCATTTCGACGGGCTGCACCTGTCCTACTTCAATCGTGGCAAGGAAGTGCTGCAGGACTATGGTTTTGGCCGCTGGGTGAACGTCGAGCCGAAGTTCGGCGGCCGCTATATCCCGGAGAACGACAGCTACTGCAAGCAGTCCATTGCGCACAACACGGTGGTGGTGGATGAAGAAAGCCAGAACCGTGGGGATACGGCGACTGCCGTGGCGCGCTGGGGCGAGAAGATATTCTTCGTGAGCCAGCATCCAGCCGGGCAGGGCATGAGTGCGCGCGTGCATGATTACTACCCTGGCGTGGACATGCAGCGCAGTGTGCTGATGCTGAGCCTGCCGGGTCTTGAGAAGCCCTTGCTGCTGGATCTGTTCCGCATTC
>JAGTRY010000198.1 GCA_018262235.1 Pseudomonadota bacterium | reverse complement strand
CAAGAATGAAGCTCTGGCAGCTCTTGCCACCGCTATCCGACGAAATTCTACCGCACTTCTTGATGCAAATCAGAAGGATCTGGATGCGGCACGCGCCGCAGGGCTGGATTCTGCGATGGTTGACCGGTTGACGCTGACGGAAAAAAGCATCGCCGCCATGGCTGATGGCGTCGGGCAAGTTGCCGCATTGCCTGATCCGGTGGGCGAGATAACTGACCTGAAGTTTCGTCCCAGTGGCATTCAGATCGGCAAGATGCGTGTTCCGCTGGGCGTGATCGGGATTATCTATGAAGCCCGCCCCAACGTTACGGCCGATGCCGCAGCGCTCTGCCTGAAGTCGGGTAACGCAGCCATCCTGCGCGGTGGTTCTGAAGCGATTCACTGCAATCGGGCGATTGCTGCACTGGTTCGGGAAGGATTGGCGGCTGCCGGCCTGCCGGACCACGTCGTGCAGGTCATTGATACCACCGATCGTGCCGCGGTCGGTCATCTGATCACCATGCGTGATCGTGCCGCGGTCGGTCATCTGATCACCATGCGTGAATACGTCGACGTGATCGTTCCGCGTGGCGGTAAAGGGCTGATCAGCCGTTTGCTGGCCGAGGCACGGGTGCCGATGATCCAGCATCTGGATGGGAACTGCCACGTCTATCTGGACGACGAGGCGAAGCTGGAAATGTCGGTCAGAATTGTCGAAAACGCCAAGACACAACGTTATGGGACGTGCAACACGGCCGAGTCGCTTCTGGTTGCGCGTTCACGCGCGACTGATCTGCTGCCGGCAGTTGCCCGGATGTTGCTGGAAAAAGGCGTGGAGATTCGTGGTTGTGCTGAGACACAGGCTTTGATCAAGGAAGCCATCCCGGCAACCGAAGCTGATTACGCCACCGAGTTCCTGGCGCCGGTCATTTCGGTCAAGGTTGTTGCGGGATTGGATGAGGCGATAGCGCACATCAACCGCTATGGTTCACACCACACGGACACGATCGTTACCGAGAACTACACGCGGGCGTTGCGTTTCCTGCGTGAAGTCGATTCGGCTTCGGTCATGATCAATGCTTCGACGCGTTTTGCCGATGGTTTCGAGTACGGATTGGGAGCGGAGATTGGTATCTCCACTGACAAGATTCACGCTCGGGGTCCGGTCGGCCTGGAGGGGCTGACCAGCCAGAAATGGGTGGTTCTCGGCACCGGGCAGGTGCGTCAGTGACAACGCCAACTCCAGCGGGAAATCCATTTCAGGCGATCGTCTCGGCACCCGGCTTTTCTCTTGGGGTGCGTTGTGACGAGACAGAAATCCAGGGCGTGGCATTTCTGGAACCTTGCGAGGAACTTGCCCCTGTCAATGCGCTGGCAGCCGAAACGGTTCGCCAGTTGCATAGGTATCTGGCTGACCCTCGTTTCGTTTTTTCGTTGCCGTTGCGCCCCGCGGGTACCTTGTTTCAGCGCCGCGTCTGGGAGCAGATTGCTTTGATTCCAGTGTGTCATACGCGTACGTACGGAGAGGTCGCCAAAACTGTGAAAAGCGCTCCGCGCGCGGTGGGGCAGGCCTGTGGAGCCAACCCGTACCCAGTGATTGTGCCGTGCCACCGTGTTGTTGCGGCGGGTGGCGATCTTGGGGGATTTGCCCGGCAAAGAGGTGGATTCCTTCTCGATGTGAAACGCTGGCTGCTGGTGCATGAGCAATACGGTTCAAGCTAGTCCGGAGGACGTTGCCGAGATTGACGCGTTCTGCGACACGCTTTGGCTTGAAGACGGTCTGGCCAAAGCTTCGTTGTCCAGTTATCGCAGCGATCTGCTGCACCTTGCTCGCTGGATGACCGAGCAGCATTTGAGTTCGCTTTGTGCGGCCGATGAGTTGGCGCTGATCAGTTTTGTGGCCATGCTTTCGCAGACGCGGCGTGCATCGTCGCAGGCGCGTTACATTTCCACGTTACGGCGCTTCTACCGTCATCTGCTGGCGCGGGGGCTCATCCGCAGCGATCCAACGCTGAAAATTGCCATGCCACTGAAGCCGGCACGTCTGCCCAAGGTCTTGTCCGAGCGCGATGTCGAGGCGCTGCTGGGCGCCCCTCCCGTTGATACTCCGCTGGGTTTGCGCGACAGGGCTATGCTGGAAACGCTGTACGCCACCGGTTTGCGTGTTTCCGAGCTGGTGGGCTTGAAGCTGCATGAAGTGAGTTTCGATATGGGCATATTGCGGGTCTTCGGCAAGGGCAGCAAGGAAAGGCTGGTTCCGTTGGGCGAACAGGCGATTGACTGGCTACGATTGTATCTGGCAGATGCTCGGCCGGAGGTGCTCGCCGGTCGACAGAGCGACGACATGTTTGTGACTGCGCGTGGCGCGGGCATGACGCGTCAGGCGTTCTGGTTGCTCATCAAGCGCTATGCGTTGGCCGCCGGAATTGCGCCGGCACGGCTTTCTCCGCATGTGTTGCGTCACGCCTTTGCGACCCATTTGCTCAATCATGGGGCCGACTTGCGCGTCGTTCAGCTGCTGCTTGGGCATTCGGATATCTCGACGACCCAGATTTACACGCATATTGCCCGTGAGCGCCTCAAAACGTTGCATGCTGAGCATCATCCGCGTGGATGAACTACGTCCTTCGGCTCTGTTATGCTTGAGGAAAAGCGTGATGCACCACGGAGAACAACATGAAATCGGAAAACGCCCCAGAAACCCCGGCGACAAAATTTTTGCGCCAGCAAGGGATTGCCCATTCCACTCATCTTTATAGTTACGAAGAACACGGAGGCACCCGGGTTTCCTCGCGCGAACTGAACGTAGACGAGCATGCCGTGGTAAAAACACTGGTCATGGAGGATGAATCCACCAAGCCTCTGATTGTCCTCATGCACGGCGATTGCAAAGTGTCTACAAAGGAACTGGCGCGACAGATCGGCTGCAAGCGGGTTGAGCCTTGCAAGCCGGAGGTTGCCAACAGGCATTCCGGCTTTCTGGTTGGTGGCACGAGTCCGTTCGGGACAAAAAAGAAAATGCCGGTCTATGTCGAG
>JAGTRY010000002.1 GCA_018262235.1 Pseudomonadota bacterium | reverse complement strand
CCACTGGGTTCCCAGACCCAGTGCGCGACAGGGGCGTAGACCAGCAGCGACCAGGCCGCCATGAACAGCAACAGTGCAGAAAAACGCATGCGCTCAGCAAAGGCGCCGGTGATCAAGGCCGGGGTGATGATTGCAAAGCTCAGCTGAAACAGTACGAATACCGATTCCGGAATCGTCGTAGCAAGATGATGAACGGAAACCGTGCTCGCGATCTTGTCGTACTGCACGGTACTCAGCAGGATCGATGAGAAATCGCCCAGAAATGGACTGCCCGGCATGAAGGCCCAAGAGTAACCGACCAGCACCCATAGCACGGTAACCAGCGCGCATATAACGAAGGATTGTGCCATGGTGGCAAGAATGTTCTTCTTGCGGACCATGCCGGCATAGAACAAGGCGAGTCCGGGCACTGTCATCAACAAAACCAGGGTGCTGGCGCTGATCATCCAGGCTGTATCGCCGGCATTGATTCCGGCAGTCGACACAACTTCCGGACGGGTAGGGGCGGCGGAACTCGGGGCTGGTGCTGCCTGTGTTGGCGGGGCCACTGCTGCAGGTGCTTCGGTTCCGGGCGCTGCACTCTGGGGGGCTTCCGCCGAATTTGTCGGGGCTGCTGCGGATTCGGCAGCCGGGCTGTCAAAGGCCGGATCCGCTGCTGTTACGCCAAATGCATAAAATCCAAAGCACACCATCAATGCAGCGCGCAAAAAAACGGCGCGTTTGCCTGCCCGTAGATTCTTTCTCATACGCGATTTGATCCCTGTTGGTTTTTATGTGTTTATTGCGGTACGCACACTTGAAGGCCAAATAGCAAAAGTCAGGCCACATCCAGCACGCTCTTCAGCTCATTCCAGCCGATGGGCTGGAAGCTCCTTTCTTCTTGTCCATTCCTCAGCCTGCACGGCGTCTGGGGGCGATGCAGGTGGCTTCCGTCTCTTGTGTACGGTGGTTGTCCTGGCACCGCATCGGGGCAGACCGGTGCCGGATTGGGCGGATGTGTCCTGTCGTGGGGCATGTGAGCGATTCGTGACTGATGCACCAACCGAGTGACAAGGCCATTGTGTCTGTATGGGTTTAAAGAATGCTTTTGGAATTTTGTGGTGGAGCTTGAACGCTGCGGGATGCTTGGAGCTAGAAGTTTTGAGCACACTCAAAGCCTGTGCATGCAAGGGCTTGCGCGGTTCTGCGGTGGTGTTGCCAAAGTACTGGATGGCTGGGCGGCATGACGCAGCCAGGCTGCACTTTCTTCCCCGGAGGGTTTATTTTTTGTTATGTTTTTGTCAGCGATGCACTGGATCTTTGTGCAAAAGGTTTCGTGACCAGCGAGGCGTGTGGGATGTCGAGCCTGGTACGCTGTAGTCATCGTCAGGAATGCCTTTCGGGTAGGCTGGGGCGATGGACAAAGCACCATCTACTGCTATGATCAAGTTAGGTTTTGTTTGATTTTTCGGTCATTTCATTCGGAAGCACAATCCAAGCACATCAGGATAATGATGCCCACCAAGGAAGTACCCCACGCTCCCCGGGCTGGCCTTGCTGATGGCAATCCGGAACTTTTGAACCATAAGCCTTTGCTGACGCTCCAGGCGATTGCCTGGCTTGTCTCGCTGGCCATCCTGGCCTTGTCCTCGTTCATCGTCTGGACGCAATGGCATGAAAGCCGTGATCTGGCCGAAGCCTCGGTGCTCAACACGGCGCGTATCCTGGCCAATCAGGTTGAAGGCTCCTTGGATCAGGCCGATGCGTTGCTGGTCTCCGTCGGTGAGCGCTACCAGAGTGCCGTGCAACAAGACCAGGCATCTCTTCGCCGCCTCAGCGACCAAATCCTGCAGGAGTTGCCCTATTACCCCTTCGTGGCACGGATTGGCATTACCAACCCGTCCGGCGTGGTGGTATTCAATACCACCACGCAGGGGGCACAACGTCAGGTGATCGATGTCTCCCAGCGCAGCTATTTTGAACGCGCCAAGGCGGGTGAAAAGGTCCTCTTGTATGAAGGGCCGTTGCAGGCCAAGCTGACCGGGGAGTGGGCACTGGCTCTGGGGCGGCGCCTGGAAGACAGAAACGGTCACTTCCTTGGCGTGGTGTTTGCCGTGCTGCCGGTGCAGACCATCGGGATGTCGTTTGCCAAGGTCGATGTCGGCAAGGCGGGAGTGGTCAACCTGCGCACGGCCGATCTTGCCCAGGTCGTGCGCCAACCTGCATTGCCTGGTGCTGCTCAGGCAATCGGCAACAAGAACGTATCCGCCAAGATTCGCCAGTTGATGGAGGCCTTTCCGGAGCGTGAGCAGAACGTTTACACCGCCGTGGCGCCGATAGATGGTGTGGAACGCGTCTACGCCTACGCGAAATTCAGCCACTCGCCATTCTGGATGACAGTAGGCCGTGCCACGTCGGATTTTGGAACTTCCTGGCGCGAGACGTCTGCTTTACTGGCACTTCTTTCGGCAGGCGGGATCTTGATGTTGTTTTGGGGGGCCAGTCACTTTGATCGTCAGAATCGCAACCTGCGCCGGACACTTGCAAGCCTTCATGAAGTCCAGCATGTGGGTGGGCTGGGCAGCTTCGAACTCGACATCCAAAGCGAATGCTGGACAAGCAGTCCCGAGTTCGACCGGATCTCAGGCATCGGAGCGGATTTCAAGCGCGATATTGCAGGCTTGCGGTTGCTCATCCACAAGGATGACCTTGCGGGTGTAAGCAAATGCTTCAGGGAGGACATCGTCGGCGCCAGTCACCTGGTGGAAAAGGAATTCCGCATCGTGCGTCCCAGTGATGGGGAAACGCGTTGGGTCTACGGTCGCGGGTATCTGGACCCCGAACGCGAGGGGCAGGCCATGCGCTTGCTCTGCATCGTGCAGGACATCACCGACCGCAAGCTGGCTGAAGAGTCAATGCAGGAGTCCGCATTGCAGAATGCGCGCCTTGCTTCCATTGTGGCGAGTTCCAGCGATGCCATCATCAGCAAGACGCTCAGTGGTGTGGTGACCAGCTGGAATCCGGGGGCAGAGGCTGTTTTTGGCTATAGCGCTGCAGAGATGATCGGTCAGCCGATCACAAAACTGTTCCCTCCAGATCTGCTGGACGAGGAGGCGCAGATTCTCGAACGGATCAATCGGGGAGAAGTGGTCAGCCATTTTGAGACCCGCCGTGTACGGAAGAACGGCGAGGCTATCGATGTGTCCGTCACGATTTCACCGATTCATGGTCCCGATGGCAGGATTGTCGGGGCATCCAAGATCGCGCGGGACATCACCCAGAACAAACGGGCTGCCATGGACTTGCGTGAGAGTGCAAAGCTCTACCGGAGCCTGCTGGACAATATCCCGCTGTTTGTTTTGCACAAGAACCTTGACTCCGTATACGTCACCTGCAACGGGTTCTATGCCAAAGCGCTTGGCGTGCCTGTGGAGGATATGGCAGGCAAGACAGATATGGACCTCTATCCACCCGAACTCGCGGAAAAGTATCGTACTGATGACCACCGCATCATGCGCAATGGCGTGATCGAAAGCTTTGACGAGTTCTGGCAGAGCGGGCAGGAAAAGCGCTACGTGCATACAACCAAGGTGCCCCTGCGCGATGTGGAAGGCAAGGTCTATGGCATTCTCGCGATAGCCGAAGACATTACCGAGCGCAAGCTGCAAGCCGAGGAATTGCAGCGCCACCGCGAACATCTCCAGGAGCTTGTCGAACAGAAAACTTCTGAACTCGAGATCGCCCGGTACAGGGCCGAAGTGGCCAGCCAGGCGAAGAGCGCTTTCCTGGCTAATATGAGCCACGAGATCCGCACGCCGATGAATGCCATCACCGGCCTCACGCATCTGCTGCTCAGAGACAACCCAACAAAACAGCAGGCGGAGCGCCTGGTGAAAATCGATGCTTCCGGCAAGCATCTGCTCTCAATCATCAATGATGTCCTCGATCTTTCAAAGATCGAATCAGGCAAGCTCTCCCTTGAGGAGAATGACTTTGCTCTCGGACAGATCCTCGACCACGTCGCTTCGATGATCAGTGATTCGGCACGCGCCAAAGGACTCTCGATTTTCATCGATACCGACCATGTACCCCTGTGGCTGTGCGGGGACTTGGTCCGCATCCGCCAGGCGATACTCAACTATGCAGGCAACGCAATCAAATTCACGGAGCGAGGGGGGCTCACCTTGCGAGCCACATTGCTGGAAGAGCAGGGGGAGAACCTGAAGGTGCGGTTTGCGGTGGAAGATACCGGCATCGGCATTGATCCTGACATCCTGCCGAGGTTGTTCCAGGAATTCGAACAGGCCGACAGCAGCACGACGCGCAAATATGGCGGAACCGGCCTGGGGCTTTCGATTACCCGGCGCCTGGCCGAAACAATGGGAGGGGAAGCCGGCTGTGAGAGCATCCCCGGCAAAGGCAGCTGTTTCTGGTTCACCGCGTGGCTTCGACGCGGACACGGGGTCATGCCCAGTGTGGATCGTGTACGGACATGTTCTGAACACGAATTGCATACCCGCTTCGCTGGCACGCGTTTGCTACTGGCCGAGGACAATCCCATCAACGTGGAAGTTGCACAGGAACTGCTGCATGAGGTCGGTCTGGGGGTTGATGTGGCAGAGAATGGCCGTATCGCCATCGAAAAAGCCAGGGCGGGCGCCTACGACATCATCCTGATGGACATGCAGATGCCCGAGATGGGAGGGCTTGAAGCCTGCCGCGCCATTCGTGGCCTGCCTGGGTGGCAAGACAAACCTATTGTCGCCATGACGGCGAATGCCTTCAATGATGATCGTGCCGCCTGCCTGGCAGCAGGCATGAATGATTTCATTGCCAAGCCTGTTGAGCCGGATTCGCTCTATGCAATCCTGCAAAAATGGTTGCCTGAGCATAAAACCAGCGAGGACGTCTCCACTATCGCAGGCGCTGCACGGATTCCGCGGTCGGATGACCAGATTCTGACGCGTCTGGCTCAAACTCCGGGTATCGATCTGCAATTCGGGCTGCACGTGCTGTCCAACCGTTCTGCCAAATACCTGGAACTCCTGCGCAAGCAAAACAAGATCACGCCCGAAACCATCGCGGCGATCCGGAATGCGCTGGCGATGGGAGACCGATCTGCGGCAGAGGCTGCTGCGCATACGCTCAAGGGTGCAACAGGCAGCCTTGGTCTGACGGCATTGTTTGAAGCGGCAACGCAGCTCAATGTCCTGCTACGGGCGCCAGACAGCGACGCCTTGCGCGTAACGGAACTGGTTGAGGCCCTTGAGCGCGCGCAGCGGGAATTGGCCAAAGCGCTGGAAGACTGATGGCGGGCTTATCGGCTCAAGAACCACTCGCGGGTTTTGAAGCGGCGGCTTCCGGGGACGTGGCTTTGGGATAGAAGATGGTTCGGACCTGTTCGCTACCCGGTTTGGCAATGCTTGCGTTAGGACCGCTAGTGACGAGGTACTGTTCCGCATACCCGTCGTATTCAATATATTGACCGCGGGTTTCATTCAGGCCGCTACGGGCCATGGCACGGATGAACAGTCTGGCCTTGTCGGTACGTCCGTAGTATTCGATGCGTTCGGCTTCACCTTCAAAATATTCATCCTTGCCGTCGCGTTTTTGTCGATAACGGGCCAAGCCATCCTTGCCGCCGGTGGCGACACCTTTCTGGAAACCGTCTGCGTCCTGCGTGATCAGGATCCTGTCTGCTGACAGTTCAAGGGTTCCCTGAACCAGTTTTACGTGACCTTCGTAGATGATGCCCTTGCTGCGGTCATCGCCGCTGAGCTTGTCCGATTGGATATAGATCGGTTTTTGACGGTCAGCCCGTTCCGCCTGGACTGCGGGCGCGATGAGAAATAAAGCAAGTAACGTGAAACGGGTAATGGGAGGCATGAATGGATCTCAGGGTCCAGTGGGGCTCGACGCGCCCGAGCGTTACATCAGCTCCGGATTGTACCCCGCGTGGGTAGCCATGCCTACTTTCGGTGGGGGCGCTTGGGGTGTGGTCCGCCACCCGGTGATTGCGGCACAAGGTATGCATAATTCATTTGTTGGTGCGGAAAATCTCTTTTTCAAAGCAGATCAAATTTCTACAAAACAAAGCGTACGGGAAACTGTTTTGCATATTCAAACTGCTGTATATGGATATGGGAAATGCTCTGCTGAGCAAAGCAGATTTTTGTCGTTTTTCTCATGTGCTCAGATGGATAAAGTGAGTCCATCGCTTAAACCAACAGGAGCACATCATGGGAAATCTTGCAGAAGTCCAGTCCGGAACCATTGGCCAGTCCACCCTGACCTCAGCGTATTACACCATCTGCCCCGTGTTCGTTGCTTCCAATATTGCCGTGGAACTGGGGTGGCTGGATGAGGAATTCCGCCGGGTCGGAGCTTCTGCCGTCTATCTGCGTTCGTTGCCGGAAAACGGGGGCTGGCTGCCGCACTATCGGCATTCGCTGCCCAACCTGTTCCGCGACGGCGGCGCCATTCCTACCATCCATGCGCGTGCCGACCTGACACGCACGCATCTGGTGGCGAGCACCTTCAGCCAGAGCGGTGGAGTGATCATCGCCCGTGCCGATGCCGGCATCCACAGCGTGGCCGATCTGAAGGGGCACCGGATCGGGCTGTCGCGCAGTCTGAACAAGGACAAGATCGACTTCACGCGTGTCACGGCCCAGCGCGGCATCCTGCTGGCGCTCCAGCTGGCGGGGCTTTCCGAGAAGGATGTCAGCATCATCGACTTTGATGATCCCGATACGCCGCATTTCACCCCAGCCCAGCGCCCTGCCGAATTCTGGCAACAGCACACGAGTACGCCGCAGACCGCTGGAGCTGATTTGCAGGCGCTGCGTGATGGCAAGGTCGAGGCTGTCTATGGGCATGAAACCCGTGCCGCCCAATTGATTGCCAGCGGGGAATACACCGTCATCGAAGATTTGTCACGCCATCCGGATTGGACCCTGCGGGTAGCCAATTCGCCCTATACCATAGCCGTGAATGCGGAATTTGCTGAAGCCCACCCGGAAGTGGTGGTGGCCTTTCTGCGCGCGGCCATCCGCGCCGGGCGCTGGATCAACACCCATCGCAATGCCGCCGCCGAGATCTTTGCGCGGGTGACCGTGCACCGTGATCCGGCACTGATTGCGCAGCTCATTGCTGCTTACGATTTCGTTCCCACGCTATCGGCGCAGAACATTGCGGGCCTGGAAATCCAGAAAAAATTCCTGCTCGAGCATGGCTATATCGAGAATGATTTTGCCATTCGTGACTGGGCCCGGCCTGATTACCTGCAACAAGCCCTGGCCAGTCTCGATGCCTGAGCCCGCCGCATTTTTTAAAGGAATCCGTGATGAAAAAGTTTCACCTGAACGCCGTGCTTGCCGTCACGCTGGGTCTTGCCAGCCTGGCCGCACAGGCTGCCCCTGAATTGACCGAGGTACGCGTGGCGTATTCCAACATCGTACCCGAGACCCTGGTCGCCAAGGACAAGGGCTGGATCGAAGAGGCGCTCAAGCCGCAGGGCATCAGCGTCAAGTGGGTCGAATCCTTGGGCAGCAACAAGACCATTGAATTCCTGCGCGGCAAGAGCCTGGATATTGGGACCTCGTCTCTCGCGTCTGCGTTTCTGGCGCGTGCCAACGGGACCCCGATCAAGTATGTCTACTGGACCGGGCGCAACGGGACAGGCTCGCCGATCCTGGTGCGCAAGGATGCCACCTACCGTAGCATTGCCGATCTGAAAGGCAAGAAGATTGCGGCCACCCCGGGTACCGGCCCGTACATTTCACTGATTGCTGCGCTGGACAAGTTCGGTCTGAGCGAAAAGGATGTCAACATCGTCAGCCTGCAACATTCGCAAGGCCGGCTGGCCCTGGCGGCAGGCCAGGTCGAAGCCTGGGCCGGACTGGATCCGGACTGGGCGATTGCCGAGGTTCAGAATGGCGCCCGTGTGCTGTTTGCTGACCCGGATCTGGCGGGTGGTGGCGGTGTCGATGTACGCGAGGATTTTCTTTTGGCATATCCCGATGTCGTTAAAGCGGTGCTTGCAGGATTCGACCGCGCACGGGTGTATTCGCGCCAGAACCAGGATGCCTCGATCAAGATTTTTGCCGAGAAATCCAAGGTGGAACTCGCCGTGGCCCAGCGCGTTTTTGCACGCAACAACACGGAGCATCCGGAACTCCTGCCTGAAGACACCAAGTCGCTGATCACCTGGGGTGAAATCTATCGCAAGATTGGTTCAATTCCGGCCAATACCGATGTTGCCGCTGTCGTCAAAGCCACACTGGATGCCAGTGTGTTCAAGCCGGCACGTTAGGCGGACTGCAAATCATGGCGGAGCTGATCCTCAAGTGGTTGCGCACTGAACCGATGGACGTCGGTGTGCAGCACCAGCACAAGCTTCTCGTGGGGCGCCAGTTCGTTTTGCCCTTGATTGTGCCTGTGGTGATTCTGGCAGTCTGGCAGATCATCGGCCAGCTTGCGCTGGTGGATCCGACCTTGTTACCCACGCCCACCCAGGTGCTGGGTGAAATCTATGACATGGCGCTTTCAGGGAAGCTTGCGGAGAATCTTTCGATTTCGGCACAGCGTGTGCTGCTGGGGTTTGCTGCGGGCGTTTCCGTAGCCATCGTGCTGGGGGCGCTGACGGGGTATTCGGCACGCTGGCGTGCGCTGCTGGATCCGCTTCTGCAAGCCTTGCGCACCATTCCCGGCTTGGCCTGGATTCCCCTCTTCATCCTCTGGCTGGGTATCGATGAAGGTTCCAAGGTCGCGTTGATTGCCAAGGCCGCTTTCTTCCCGACCTATCTGAACTTCATGTCCGGCATCGTGCGTGCCGATCGCAAGCTGATTGAGGTCGGCCAGGTCTATCGACTCAAGGGGCGCCTGCTGGTGCAGCGCATCCTGTTGCCCAATGCCTTGCCTTTCCTGTTCGTGGGTTTGCGCCAATCGATGGGGGTGGCGTGGATGGTGGTGGTGGCTGCCGAGCTGCTTGGCGCATCCAGTGGCATCGGTTATGTACTGCTCGATGGCGAAATGACCGGTCGCCCGCATGTCGTGATGGCCTGCATGATCGTGTTCGCGCTGGCAGGCAAGACGACCGACTGGGTGCTCGAATGTGTTGCCCGCCGAATCCTGCGCTGGCAGGACACGCTGGCACAGGATTAAGCAGGAGCAGCCCGACATGATCCACATCAGCAATCTGAAAAAACACTTTGGCGCCTTCGCGGCGTTGGGGCCACTCAGCTTCTCGACTGAAAACGAACGCATCGTGTCGGTCGTCGGCCCCAGCGGTTGTGGCAAGAGTACCTTGCTGCGTCTGGTGGCCGGGCTGGAATCTCCCTCGGCAGGCCGGATCACGCTGGATGGCGAACCCATCACAGGCCCTGATCCGCGTGTCTCGGTTGCCTTCCAGGAGCCGCGTCTGATGCCCTGGCTGAGTGTCGAAAAGAATGTGGAACTTGCTGTCTGGGACTGGGAGGCCGACCAGCGCAGACAGGCTGTTTCAGCCGTGCTGGCCAAGGTCGGCCTGACCCGCTTTGCGCAGGCGCTGCCCAAGCAATTGTCCGGCGGCATGGCCCAGCGGGTCGGTCTGGCCCGTGCCCTGGTCGGGGCACCGAAATTGCTGTTGCTCGACGAACCCTTTGGCTCACTCGATCCGCTGACCCGCATCCGCATGCAGGAGCATCTCATCGAGATCGTTGGCGAGGAGGGGCCTGCCATCCTGCTGATCACACACGATATCGAAGAGGCTCTCGTACTCTCGGATCGCGTGCTGGTTTTCCGGGGGCCGCCCGCTAGCTTGCAGCGAGACCTGACGGTTTCGTTGCCCTGGCCGCGTGAGCGGACCTCTGCCGATTTCCAGGCGCTCAAGGCATTGTTGCTCGAAGACCTGCTGCCACAACGTATCGCGGCCAGTGCCTGAGCCGGCTTTGCCCGCAGAATGGACGCGAACTCATCAGGAATCATCATGCCAGAGACATCCGCCGGGCTGTGGTACACGCGCTGCCCGCTACCCACTGCATTTTCGATTGCTGCGCATCGCGGCATTCTTGCCCGGCACCTCGTGCCCTTCGGAATCTCCCCGGGGTTTCTGGTGACTCCGAGGATTGGATTCATTTGGCATTATCTGGCTGGTGGATTCTCTCTCCGACAATGCGTGCCGTGACGCAGGGGGCTCTGCCTGCGAGGCCGTGATCGGCAAGCCTTTCGCGAGACAGGTATTCAAGATGGTGCAGGCCCTCAGGTCCGCCATTCCGGTGGATCTTTCCCTCTGCGGTTTGATGGGAGCCGCGTGCGCTTCATGTATCATCCGCAGACCCCCGTATTTTGTCGCAAGGAGAATCCAGTGTTTGTTTTCAATGATGAATGTCCGATCCAGGACATGGGCAATGGTGCAAAGCGTCAGATCCTCGCCTATGGCGGTACGTTGATGCAGGTTCAATGGTTTTTTGAAGAGAATGCCGTTGGTGCGCTGCACAGCCATCCTCACGAGCAACTGACTTATGTTCATTCCGGTGAATTCGAATTTACCATCGGTGACGAGGTCAAGATCGTGAAGGCCGGTGACACGCTCTACAAAAAGCCGAACATCATGCACGGCTGTGTATGCAAAAAAGCGGGGTCGCTCATCGACACCTTTACCCCGCTGCGCGAAGATTTCCTGAAGAAGTAATCGCGTTATCACCGAAAGCCTCCGCAATGGAGGCTTTTTCATTGCTCGCCCGATCCTCCGTGATCATTCCAGACGGGCACCTGTTCCTGGCTTGAGACGATTCCGGCGTACAGGTTCATTCCCCTGCCTGTCACCGCGCGGCGCCCTGTTCATTCTGAATATCACCGAGTTGTCTGTCATTTTGTGACGGCAATTGTCAGTTCGTGGACAGCCTTTCAGGACATGGTTTCCCTGCGGTTGCGTCCATCCCTCAATACCAACCACTGAGTTCCGGCGCCCTTTCTCGCGAGCGTTCCAGACGAATGGAAATTCCAACGTCTTGGTGCCACAAAACCGCCAGCAGCTGGTCTTTCCCCTGATATCCATCTTGTGCTTATGCCATGCCGATGAACGGTCGTGGTACGCCTTGTGCGAGATGAAGGCAGGGCCCAAACAGGACGAACCGGTTTGGGGGCTGCACGGATCCTGGAGGTTCCCATCCGTATGGCCAAACCCTTTGGCAGCGTGGCTTTTAGGCTGGACCAATTGCGCATGAGGTATTTCCTCCGTTTGGCAAGACGCTTGGCGAATATTCGTACGAGTGACAAATTTTGTCAGTCTGTTTGCGGAATATTTGTAAGTGTTTTTCTTACAAATTGTGCGTGATCTGTTCCGGGCCCGCTGCCAGAGATTGAATCAGCCGTATCGCGGTGAGTCGTGTCATCCGAATCGAAGCAGATGGGATGGTACTGACCGTAACAACAGAATCCGGGGAAATGAAATGATGTCTGCAACGTTCTACATACGAATTCTGCATGTCCATGCCATGCTCGTTTGCTTGATCCTTGCCGCGTGTGGTGGTGGTGGTGGTGGTGGCGGTGGCGGAGGGGGCACCAGTGGTAGCGCGACACCTGCCACATCCTTGTCCAGTTCTTCATCCGGCTCGTCTTCGGGGGGGCTGTCGTCCAGTTCCTCGTCTTCGAGCTCGGGTTCGAGCAGTTCCAGTTCGTCGAGTTCAAGCAGTTCAAGCAGTTCAAGTAGTTCAAGTAGTTCAAGTAGTTCAAGTAGTTCATCAAGCTCGTCCGGATCTGGTTCGCAAGCCTATTTCCAGACCGTCTTCTCCGGAATGATGCAGGATGAAGAGCCCGACGAAGGGGATATCCCGGCAGCAGGGCGCACTTATCGCGGAGCTTTCAAGCCCTGGAACAAGGAATCCATCAGCGGTATCCAGCTATTGCTTGGCAACCTCACCAGCAGCCAGGTTCGCGGCGCCAAAATGCTGATCGGAATCTCCAGCAACGGTAACGCCGATCTTCTGCCGACCAACAATGGCGTTGCAAACAACGTCGTTACGGGGAATGCACGAACGGGTTGGGTTCAGGTCACCGTCGGTGGCGCCAGCGATCTGCCGGTGCGCGCTGATGTGGATGGAACCGGTCTGGCCTGGACGGATCTGGTGAGTTTCTCGCCCGCACTACAGGCCAATGAGAACGTCGACGTCGTCTGGCGCATCTGGTTGCCGTCCCGTGCCACAGCAAAATACGCCCGGACCTTTTCTGGTGGGCGCAGTTACACGGATCACAAGCTCAATCCCATCGCCTCGCTCGTCGCTTTGCGGCGGGAGTTGCTGGGCACCAGTGACTGGTGGAATTTTGCGCCTGCAGATGGTTTCGGCCGCGCGGAAGGGGATTGTGTGACAACGCCTGCGGCAAGCACCACGTGGGTGCTGACACCTAATCCCGGGGGGACGTTCGCTGCGTATGGCAAGGATTACGTCTCTTCCATTCCGATCCTTGGCTATCGCTTCAAGGCGGCCCGTGCCTTGCCGCTGATCGAGTTTGTCGGTGATTCCATCATGCAGGGCTATGCAGATGGTGAGCAGACCGTGGGTATCGACGGCACTACAGGAAGGATGCTGCGGGCAATGGGATCTGGCAGCACAGCCAGTTTCAGCATCGTCAATTTCGGCCTATCCGGATTCACCCCTGAACAGTATCTGGCGCGCTGGAAAGGCCTGGCGAGAGCGGATACCCATGGAGCGACGGCCATGGTCTACAGCATCTATTCGCCGAACGGGTTTGCCGATGGGGTGCATAGCACGCAGGCGCGGATCGATGCCATGAAGCAAAACACGCTGGATGCTGAAACGGCTGCAAAAAGTCTGGGGCGTCTCTTTATCCCGGCCTTCATTACCGGGACAAACATGAATCTCAGCAGTGAAAACACCGGGCTGGTGAAAAACCTGCTGGATTGGGCCAAACAGCGTTATGGCACGCAATTGCTGGATTTGCATGATGCCATCAATGACACCAGCACCGTTGGGCCATCCATGCTTTCCAAATACACCAACGACTGGACCCATCCAAACGCCCCGGGTTACGACGCTTTGGGCGCGAAGGCGATTTCGATTTTTCCAACGATATACAGCAATGCGCGCGCGGCTCAAATCAGCCAGTAGCGTTATCAACCGAGGGATAGATCATGCGTAAATTCATTTCCTGCAAAACCGGCATGTCTGTGGTGATGCTGGCCTTGTTACTGGTGGCTTGTGGCGGCGGTGGTGGTAGTGGCAGCGGTGGGGGGGCTGGTTCCAGCAGTGGCGGAACGTCCGCAACAACGTCCTCGTCTTCGTCCTCGTCTGGTGGCGTCAGCGCTTCGAGCAGTTCAAGCTCGTCCTCATCGTCTTCAAGCAGCTCCGGGTCAGGGGGCGGTGCTGCCACACTGCTGAGCGTAGTGAATCACTGGGGAGGCAATACCGGTGGCGGTGGCAGTTCATTAGCCAATGGCGATGCCATCAGCAATTTCGTTGTCGATATTGCTGTGCTGAAGAAGTCCCAACTGGGCAATCCCGATTTGGCGCCGCTGGTCATCACCAAGAGCTACTGGGATGAAACCAATTGGGGCGATGGTGGCTATTCTGCCGGCAAGCGGGTGACTAAGGGCGAGTTTTACTACCAGGCTCACACGGATACAGGCTGGCCCGGTATTGTGTTCGACAGTACGACCTACAACGGTATTACGGCTAGCATTGCCCATGCGTCAGACCTGAGCTATGAACAGCAAAATGCCGAAGACCAAGGACTGCCCCTGAGCAGTTTCTCGAGCAATCTGCCTTACGTGAAGCTTAGTGACGGACGCACCATCACCAGCGTGGCCTATCCAACCGGGGTTAGCTTTGATGGTACGGGTCGTTTGTGGATTGCCGACAATGGTCCGGATCAGAACTTCAAGATCTTCAATGTTCCAAGCACGGGCACGCCGACACAAGTGACGACCTTTGGCGATACTGGCGGAGTTTTCGCCGGGCCTACCAAAGGTCTGGCAGGCGAGAAGCGCTTCTGGGGGCCACGTGGTGTCGGTTTTGGGGACAACGGTGAGATCATCGTCGGTACCAGCGGCATCCCAGGTCAGGTACAGGGTGGAACGGATGTCCGTGTCTTCGATAGTTCTGGCACCGCACTGTGGAATGTCAAAGGCATCTTCATGCACGCCCCCGATATCGATCCCAGCAGTAACGGAACCAGTATCTATACAGCCGCCCAGCGTTATGAAATGGATTACAGTAAGGTACCGGGCAAGAGCTGGAAACAAGCCGCTGTCACGCTGGACCCCTTCCGTTTTCCGGGCGATCAGCGCTTGCTGACGGCCAACGAGATCGCGTTTGTGCGCGTCATCAACGGCAAGAAATTCCTTTTCACCAGCAATATGTATGGCCAATTCGTGGCGGTTTTCCGCTTTGAAGCAAACAGTGAGATCGCCATCCCGGCAGCGATCTTCGGCATCGCATCGAATCAGCGGGGGGCTGCCTGGACACAGGGCAAGGAGCCTGCCTGGGACGGTGATGCGGACGCCAACAAGAATCGTCGCCAGGTCTGGCGGGACACTAACGGGAATGGCGTCGTGGATACCGGGGAATTCTCGGATGTCCAGATGCCTTTTCCGTACGCGGCCGGTATCGATGTCGATGACAATGGCAATGTCTGGGTGGCCGGAAAACTGAACGTGCACAACAATGCGTTCCGCGAAGGTGGCAATCTGGTCATTCCCTTTGGCAGCATCGATGCTAATGGCGTGCCCTTCAGTGGCAGCACGCCGAAGTTTGTCGATATCCCGATCTCCCTGATACCGACGGCTGACCAAGGTGTCTCTACGGGCCATATGCGCTATCTGGCGGCAACGGATACGGCCGTCATGGCAACAGGGGATTATTACTCCTACAACCTCTATGTCATCGATGGTCATCTCAAGTCGACCACGCCGACGCTGAGGTTCAAACTGGATCTGGGCTACAACTCTCTCGGGGTGTCGAATCCGGACATCCTGCAGACTGATACCAGCAAGATGGTCCTGCCTAATGTCTTTGCGGCGGACGTGGACTACCTCTATGTGGGCTACATCGACAATGGCCCCGATGCCAAAGTCCGCGGCGAAATCACGGTCTACAGCATGGTCGATGGCCACAAGGTCGGCTGGATCGTGCCGGGGGCCGAGACCAATCACTTTGCCGGCAATTTTGATATGCGGATCGGCATCCAGGTGCGCAAGATGGCAGATGGCTCACGCGTGATCACCGCCGAAGAGAATGGCGGAGGCAAGTTCATGGTGTATCGCTGGGTACCATAAGGCCGAGGCGGCTTTCATTCTTCATCCCCCTGTTCTGCGGGGGCTGTGCTTCTCACCTTTCTCCCCGGGCGGATCGGAGTCCCGACCCGGGGCAGAATCAGTGATGGTGATGTCTGGAAGCGTGTGCTCGCGCCTTCGGGAAAGCCGGGTGAGTGCGTTGCGTTTTGTCTTCTTCGTTATTTTTTGTTTCCTGCGTGATTTCCGTTTTGGGGCAGTGTCTGCGCGATTCTTGTGCATTCCATTGTGTTTTCCGCAACCTGTCTGCTTGATGCCCTGATGTTTTCGATGAGGTTTCTGCCTTGTTGTGAGGCATAAACCAAAGTATTAGATCCATCACATTTTTCTTTTTCAGAAATCCTTGTTGTCGCCGAGAAGACTCTTAGGGCTCATGGGTTATCCCGTGGCGTGCTGAACAAAATGCAGCAAAACGATTCCAGGCAGATTGCCGCTGATGGCGGAATGTGCCGACTGTGCAAGTCAATGAAACTGCGCTGGATCGTCTGGCTGAGCGCGAGAGCCACCGATTTTCTTTTTGGCATCAAGGAGCAACAAATGAAACTGTCCCTGCGCGCCAAGCTGACTGGCGCCATTCTGGTTCTGGTGGCTCTGGTCACGCTCTCGATTTCCATTGGTAGTTATTTCCAGATGCGGAATCAGTTGATCAATATCGCCATCTCTAACGAGGTGGATGCTGTGGATGCGGGCGTCAGCGAGCTGATCCAGCAATGGGTAGGCATCCGTACCGGATTGGTCACGGCAGGCGTACAGGCCATCGAAGCGGCAGAGTCTCCGCTGCCGGCCATCGTGCAGACCGCCAAGGCGGGCAACTTTCAGGCTGCTTACCTGGGGACGCCAGACAAGCAGATGATCACCGACCATGACATGCAGTTACCGCCGGGCTACGATCCGACGAGCCGTCCGTGGTACAAGGATTCCGTGGGTGCTTCGGGAACGAGGATGACCGAGCCCTACGTGGATATGTCGACCAAGAAACTGGTGATTTCCTTCGTGGCGCCGGTCCACAAGGCCGGGAATCTCTTCGGCGTCATGGGGACGGATGTGCTGCTCGACGACATCGTGAAGAGCGTGCTGGACATCCAGCTGGTTGGTGGAGGTTATGGCGTGCTGATCAGCCAGGACGGCAAGGTTCTGGTCCACCGCGACAATGCGTTGATCACCAAACCCGCTACAGAGATTGCGCCACAGTTTGACGTGGCAGCGCTGGAGTCGATCGCCAAGGCCGACCACCTGACCGAGCAGGAGATCGGCGGGGCGACGAAGTATGTGCACGTGCATGCCATCGATGGCACCAACATGTATCTGATGCTGGTGGTCGACAAGGCCACTGCGCTGGCGCCGTTGACGCATCTGCTCTGGCAGGGACTGATCATCCTGCTGGTCGGCATGGCGCTGGTGATCCCGCTGGCCAGCCTGTTGCTGTCACGCATGCTTTCAAGCATCCGCCACATTCACGACACCATGGTCGATATCGCCAACGGTGGGGGGGATTTGACTCACAAGATCGAGATCGACGGCAATGACGAGATTGCCGAGACGGCACAGGCCTTCAATCGTTTCCTTGATCAGTTGCGCGCCATGTTCGGCCGCATCCGCTCCGAATCCGAGCAACTCGCCGCCGGGCTGGATACGATCAGTGGCGAAGTGGCGGATCTGTCCGATTCTTCCCAGAACCTGACGGAGTTGACCACGCAGAACGCGGCCGCCATTGAAGAGATCACGGTAAGCATATCGCATATTGCGGACAATTCGCACGACGCCGACACCCTTGTCAAAGGCACGGACGCACTGTCGCTTGAATCGGCCAAGACGGTACGCAACGTGTCGGATGAGGCCGCCCGCTCGGCCAGTGAGGTCGAAGCCCTGTCTGCCTTGCTGGACCGTCTGGGGAAACGTACCGATGAAATCAGCGGGATCATCGAAGTCATCAAGGACATCGCCGACCAGACCAATCTGCTGGCGCTCAATGCGGCCATCGAGGCGGCCCGTGCCGGTGAAACCGGGCGCGGTTTTGCGGTAGTGGCTGACGAGGTACGCAAGCTGGCCGAGCGTACGCGCAAGGCCACCGTGCAGATCACCGACATGATTGCGGCCGTGCATACCGAAACGCAGGGCGCGGTGGGCACCATGCACAACACGCTGGTGGCCGTGCGTAGCGGCGCGGATCACTCACTGGATGCGGCGGAGAAGATCACCAGCATCCGCCAGAACATGAGTGGTGTGGTGACCAAAATGGAGGAAATTGCGCTATCGACGCGTGAGCAGCTGGCCGCCACTACGGCGATGGCCCAGGCTGCGGAGAAGATCACCAGCCAGACCCTGCATTCGGATGCCGCCCTGCAACGTGCTGCCAACGAAGTGCATGCCCTGAGCCGCATGGCGCTGGATCTGCGTGCCCAGTTTGCCAATTTCCGCATCTAGCGGTTTGGTGTGGATCATAAAAAGAAACCCCCGGCTGTGCCGGGGGTGGATGGGTAAGGAGAATTCCTGGCTGAGGGCCTGATGCTTCAGCAGATGGCTGCTGCAGCCTCCAGGCTTCCCAGGCTGGCAAGTACGGCAGCGTCATCCATGGAGAAGACGCGGTCGACGTTCAGCAGGATCACGAAATTCCCTTTGACTTTCCCCATGCCGAGGATGAGTTCGGAATGGATCTTGGCACCAAAGGCCGGTGGAGGCTCGATGTCGGTGGCGGCGATGTCGAGGACTTCATTGACCATGTCCACGATGAGTCCCACCACCTGGCGTTCTTCCTCCAGCTGAACTTCAACGATCACGATACAGGTCCGCTTGGTGATGTCCGATGGCGGGCGGCCAAAGCGCACCTGCAGGTCCATGACCGGAACCACTGCGCCGCGCAGGTTGATCACCCCGCGAATGCATGCCGGCATCATCGGGACTTCCGTCACGCTGTGGTACTCAATGATCTCCTTGATGCCCAGGATACCAATCGCAAACACCTCTGTGCCGAGCAGGAACATGAGGTATTGCTGTTGCTCCTCGAATTCCTGGTGTTCACCCCTTGAGACCACCGCCTGTCGACGGGCTTGCGTGGTCAATTCAGTGCTGCTGGTTTCCATCGCCGCCCCCTAGAACCGCGTGAAGTTGTTTTCATTCATATCATGCGCCCCGATTTCCGTCTTTTTCGGCGAGCTATGTGAACCACGTCCCGAGCTGCCTTTGCTGCCGGCTTTTTGCTTGGACGACAGGGCTTTGTTCTTGTCCGCCGTAGTGAAGAATCCCATCAGTTCCTGCAAGGTATCGGCCTGGCCATTCATCTCTTCTGCCGTTGCTGCCAGCTCTTCCGAGGCCGAGGCATTCTGCTGGGTCAGCTGGCTGAGTTGGCCGATGGCGGTGTTAACCTGCTCGACCCCGACGGTTTGTTCTTCCGATGCGGCGGTGATTTCCTGTACCAGATCGGCGGTCTTCTGCGTAGCCGGAACGATTTCGTTCAGCAGGTTTCCTGCGCGCTCTGCCAGGCCCACACTGTCGCCCGCGAGCTGGCCGATTTCCTGCGCAGCAACCTGGCTCCGTTCGGCGAGCTTGCGGACCTCGGCTGCGACGACCGCAAAGCCCTTGCCATGTTCGCCAGCACGTGCGGCTTCAATGGCTGCGTTCAGGGCGAGAAGATTGGTCTGGTACGCAATGTCGTCGATGATGCCAATCTTCCTGGCGATCTGTTTCATCGCTTCCACGGTTGCGGTAACGGCTTGGCCGCCCTCGGCTGCCTTCTTGGTGCCATCGGCTGACATCGTATTGGCAATCTGGGCATTTTCCGTGTTTTGCCGGATCGAGGCGGACATCTGTTCGACCGAGGCGGAGGTTTCTTCAACACTGGCCGCTTGTTCGCTGGAGGCCTGCGACAAGGACTGGGCCGTCGAAGAAATCTGGCCGGTGGCGCTGACCAGGGTGTCGGCTGCTGCGCTTACCTCGGTGATGGTTGCAGCCAACTTGGTTGTGCTGTCATTGATGGCGTCTTTCAGCGTCTTGAATTCACCGCGGTAATCTTTGCTGATGTTTTGTGTCAGGTCGCCCTCGGCTACCGCGCCCATCACGCGTTTGATCTCGTTGATCGGATCGACAACGGCCTCGATCAGATCATTGAGCCCCCGGACAACCTCCTTGAATTGCCCGCGGTGGTTGGTTTCGTTGCCGCGTTGGTCCAGTCGTCCTTCGACAACCGCTTTGGCCAAATTCTGGACATCCCCGATCAGCATGTTCAGCGGGGTGACCACAGCGTCGAGCGTGGCATTCACACCTTCAATGACCTTACGGTAATCACCTTGGTGCTTGCTGGCATCGGCACGCGTGTCGAGTTTGAGATCAACGGCTGCCTCCGATAGCATATTGGCATCAGCGATGAGCGCCGTCAGCGATGAGCCAACTTGTTTGAAACTGTTATCGATCTTGCGGAACTGGGCTGCGACCTCCAGGGTGTATTGATCAGCTGCGAGCGCCCTGAGATTGAGATCTAGATCTCCTTTACCCAAACGCTCAAGATTCTCTGCGACCCGCTGGACTTCTTTTTCCGTGAATTCCTTGATGCTCAGTGTGGCGGATAGGTCCGTCACTGTTTCAACGTAACCGACAACCTCCCCTTTGGCATTGATGACATTGGCAGTGTCCTGCTTGCACTTGAGATTGCCCCAGTCAAAGAAGCTTTCCTTCACACCAACCTTGAGTTGCTGGATGCCACAATTCTTGGTGTTGCAGATGTTGGCGTTGGCCGTGGAGCAGGGGCGACCGACAGCGTCGTTGCGATCGCGCACATATCCACGGTCAACCATCAGCTTCTCAAAAGCCTTGTTGAGGAAGGTCCATTTCATATCCATGTCGATGACATGGATCGGGAAGGGGACGGCATCAATGATCGAGCGATACCATTCGAGCTTGTCGACAAGGCGGGACATCGCCGCCATCAGGCTGGTCGTGTCCCCTTGCTTGACCTCGATCTTGGTAGCGGTGTCGCCTGCTGCAATCTTGTTGGCAATGTCTACCGCAAGATTCGGTTCGCCTCCCAGTGTTTTCTTCAGCCCGAGGACGATCAGCCATCCCATCGCGGCAACGGCCAAGGTGACGCCCAAGGCCAGGCTGATCTGAAGGATCGTTGAGTGGGATTTGACGGTTTTCGCTTCTTCAGCGGAATCAGCGGAGAATTTGACGGTAAATGCAGTGTGATCGTGAAATGCCTTGACCGCAGCCTGGATTTTTTCCTGGCTGGCATACAGGAAGTCAATAGCCTCGGCAGACTTGCCCTGGCCGGATAGTTGTTTCAGTTTGTCGACCAACTGCCAGTAATCCGCAATCGCGGCTTTGTCGAGCTCAAGCAAGCGTTTGTCTTCGTCATTGGAGATGTCGTTCTCTTCGTACTTCTTGATGGCTGCATCCGTTGCTTCACGCAGCTTAGCGATGCGTTGCCGGATCTCGTCCTTGGTTTTCTGATCATTTACCGCCAGGAGTTGCCAGACAGATAGCCGGACCTGCATGAAATTGGTGGACACGTCATTGATATCCACGATGCTCGGTACTGCATTGACGTTCGAGTAGTTCGCCGCATCAAAAACACGTTCGGTTTCATACCAGCTGACGAACGCCGAGATCAGCAATCCCAGAGTAGAGATCCCGACCAGCAGGTAGAGCCTTTTGAATACAGACATGACGCACTCCTAAAGTTGTTCAATGAAGCAGTTTCGTGGCCGACAAGACCTTTTCCACAAAAACAGCAATCTTGCACAGCAAGAGGCCAATCCTTTTGGGGCGGGATGGCCGCCTCGATCAAAGAGGCATGGGGGCCTCCCCCAATCTGTGCATGGCTGTCGAAGTCTTTGGGGTATCGGCCCCAGATTTGAAAAGTGATGGCCGCGTGCCCCAAAGGGCATTAAGCCCGTATCCAACGGTGCGTTTTCAAGATGGCTGTGGTGAAAAAGCCATGTTCTGTCATGCTTTTGCCGCATCGGTGTAAAGCCAGCCCGCCGGATTTTTGACGCGTGAAATGCGATGAATTCTCGTTGACGGACATCCAAAAACGGCCAGGAAATCCGATCCGAACAGATGCGTTGAGCGGACGCTCAGAGGGAGTACTGACCGGGTCGGGCGTCGGCCTGACACCGGTCTCGCATGGACTGATCGGGGCGCGTATTCATTGTGCTCAAAGCGCGAACGGCATCGCCGGTGCCGGTGCGTGCGTGGATGCAGCGTCAGGCTTTACCGGTTTTTCTCTTCGGCAAAGGCGATATCGAGCGCCAGCGTGATGGCGGATGGCGGAGGAGGGAGGGGCGTGGCGGCGCGGGCGGCACGCAGGGCATTGTCATCCAGCAAGGGATAGCCGCTGCTCTTGCGGAGCAGCAAGCTGTTCGGCTCGATCTGGCCATCGATGCCGATCCGGAAACTGATGACAGGCGTTCCCGTCTGTCCGGCGAGCTTGGCTTCTTGCGGATAGATGAGCTTGGCCTTGATCGCTTTCTTCAACAGAGCCAGATATTTCCGGAAAGCGTCTGCCTGGGGATCGGTATTGCTGAGGGTCTGCTGTTTCTGTTGCTCGTCTTCGCCGCGCGGGAGGCTTGGTGTGGCCACTTGTGCTTCGGCCATTTGTGCCTCGGCCTTGGCGACCTGAACAGGGCTCTCGGCCAGACTTTGTGGTAACCGTTTTTCATTCTCTTCACGCCGCGCTTGCGCCATGATTTTGGGTCTGGGCTTTTCCATCGGCTGCGCGCTACGTTCGCCCAGCTGCCTCGCTTCGGCCTGCCGATTCGACACCATGCCGAACAATTCAACGGCCAGTTGCTGCTGTGCCACCGGCGTTGGTGGCAGATGACGGACCAGGACAACCGGTACGACCAGCAAGGCGTGCAACAACAAGGAGAGGCCGATCCACTTTGCAAGCGCGGGGTCTTGCGCCTTGCGCGTAGCGCCCGGGATTTTCGGGGGGAGGGTGAGCCCCGGAATGCGTTCGGCCATCACGGGGTGCCAAGCTCTGTCCGCACCGCAACCTTGCTGAAGCCGGATTGCTTGAGCACATCGGCAACGTCGACGAAACGTTGCAGGCGCACGTCCTTGTCTGCGCGCACGATGAAGGGTGTGTCTTTGGCCAGGCTGGCCACTTGCGTCTTCAGGGCCGGTGGTGAAGTCGGCTGGCCGTCCAGATATACGTCGCCATTGGCGGTGATGTCGATGCTGTGGTGCTTGTCATTGTCCCGCGGGCTACTGGAGGCCTGTGGCAGGTTGATCGGGATCTTGCCGCTGGCAATGAAGCTGGAGGTGGTGAGCACGATGGTCAGCAAGACCAACATGATGTCAATGAACGGGATCATGTTCATCGTTTCAAACGGTTTATCGTCCATGGCCCTTTCCCTTCTGCGCGATCTCCCATTCCAGCGTGATCACTTTCACCTTGCGCAGCAGCGTGTTGTAGAACACCACCGCCACCAGCGCGACCATCAGGCCGATGGCCGTGGCTTTCAGCGCTAGGGCGAGCCCGGTCATGATCCGTGTGGCCTCGATGTTGGCATCCTGCCCCATGTGGTAGAAGGTCAGCATGATGCCGAACACGGTTCCTAGCAGTCCCAGATAGGGGGCATTGCTGGCGACCGAGGCGATGACGAAGAGCCTGCGTGTGAGGGTCAGTTCGAGGGACTGGCTGTCATGGACCTCGCCGGTGTTGAAGCGGCGATAGAACGCCAGCCGTTCCAGCCCGATTGCCACAACCACAATGCTCAATACGATCAGAAGGCCGATGACGCCGTAATCGATGGCGCCAGAAAGAAATTCCATTTTCATATCTGTTCCTTTGGGTGAAAGCGGGTTAGCTAGAACACAAGGCCTGCCTGGAGCAGGAACCGGGTCCTGTCGTCGCGTGGTACGGAGGATGGCCAGCTGTCGATAGCCTGGGAAACTTGGGTGCGTACAAACAGTTTTTTCCAGGAGAACTGATAGCCGAGACCCACATCATTCAGACGCTCGCCATTGCTCGTCGTGTAATCGGCGTTTTGCAGATGGACGCGGCCGGTGTCGTAGAACAGGCTGGCGGATTGTTCGATGCCGGAAAGACTTGGCAAGGTGTAGCGCAATTCCGCATTGAACAGATAGCCGTTGTCACCGCTGACCGACTGCTCATATGCCATCACGCCGCGCGTGCCAGAGATCATCAGTTGCTCGCTGCTGTCGAGATTCCTGTTCAGGGATTTTTGCAGGCTGAGCGAGCTGGACGTGCTGAGTTTTTCCGTCAGTGCGAGGCGGCCGAGCAGCGAGACATTGGCCTTGCTGTAATGCCCGGCCGTGTTAGCACCGGACTGGTTCAGGGCTTTCTGGGATTCATCGCTGATCGACAGATAACCATAGGTGAGGTTGGCGGCCACGCTGGCATAGCTGTCGAAGTTCAAGAGCCGCCCATAGCTGTCGTGCGTAATGCCCAGCGTGGCAACCTGCGCCCGTTTGTGGGTGACCTGATCGACTGCGCCCAGTTCGTCGCGCATCTGTCGATTGGCCAGGTTGAGCGAGAGCGACAGATTCCGGGCGCGGGTGCGCAACAGCGGATAGGAGAAGGTCGTCTCCAGTGTGTCGGCGTGCCCGGTTGCGTCCAGATCGCGGTAGCTATCGCCCAATTCGTAGGTCGTCTTGCCATAAGCAATTTCGCTACGCAGGCCCTTGCTGCCGAGTGGCAGGCTGTAAGCGAGGCGGCCGTTGAGCAGACCGTTGCCGTCGCTGGCCATGCCCGAGAAATTGAGCTGATCGCCGAGCCTGAAGGGCGAATTCAGGCTGGCGCCGACGTTCAGGCGATTCTCGCCGGTATAGCGGGAGCCGTAGTTGTCGCCATAGAGGTAGCCCGTCGCACGCGTACCGGTCGGAACTTCAACGGCGAAGTCGGATGTGCCCGGCACCTCTCCCGGTGCAATGCTCAGCTTGGGCAGGCTTGCGCCAGGCAGATCGCTGACGAGCAGCATGGCGCGCTCCAGTGCTGTGCGGGAAACCGCTGCGTCTTGCGTCAGCTGATCGAAGTAAGGACTGATCACCGTATCGCGGAGTCGCGACGTGTTTTTGATCGAGATCTTGCCGTAGTGGCCGACCAGTACGCGGATCGTCAGCGTGCCGGCACTCGCGTCCTGTCTGGGAACATAGGCCCGGGCTACGAGGTAACCGCGTTCGCGGTATAGCGCGGTGATACGGCCGGCCGCGGATTCGATCTCGGCCATCGACAGGGCACGGCCCTTGAATGAAGCTATACGCGTTTGTAATAAGGCTTCGGGAATGAAGTCTGCGCCTTCGAAACGAAAGGCATTGACGGTCAAGGTTTGCCCGGCGGGCAAGGCGAGGGGGCTCTCCTCCTGCTGGAGGATGATGGGTTCCGGTGCCTTGCGAGGGGCTTGTGGCTGTGCCGGTTGCGCATCTTTCAGGGCATTGCCGGCGTTGTAAGGCGCAGGCGTTTGCGCGAATGCCGGACTTGCTAGCCCCAGCGAGGCAACAAGCAGGGCGAGACGGGTGGGTTGCTTCATCATGGTCGTGTTCATAAGGAAGATGAAAGTCAAAAAACAAGCAGTGCCCTGCCGCTGAGCGGCAGGGGTACCGGCGTATCAGCGCTTGGGTGCAACAGGCGGATGTTCTTCTTCGTCTTCTTCCAGGATGAAGACCTGGCCATCGACCTCGATCCGGCGGACATCGGCGGCGTAATTCCGTTTGTCGACGAAAACGATGTTCTGGTCGAGTGCATCGGCCAGGGAGACGGTGCTGTCTGCCCTCAATTTCTTTTGCGGGGATTCGGCAGGGGCCTGATGTTGCGCGACATCCTGGCTGGCAAGCTGTGTCCCGGCGGCCTGATGCGCTTGTTGCGCGGCAGCCTTGGCGCTTGCTGCGGCGGCAGCCTGGGCTGCGGCTTCCTGTCGGGCGGAAATGACCTGATTAATTGTGCCGTTGGCATAGTGAGTCACGTCATCCATCTGGGTGGAATCCAGACCGCTGCTTGCATTGTGGAAATAGGAGCCGAAACCCGGATTGCCATAACCTCCCCTGACATGGCCCGCGTTCAGTTCCGCGTTGTAGTAGTCGTTGGTGAGGGTCAAGAAACTCCCTGTACCAACGATGCCGCCCACGTTGGTATTCAGGCCGAAGGCTTGGGTCGCCGTAATCAGGCCGGTTGTGTAGGAATTGCTGATCGTCGAATTACTGGCTGCGCCGGCCAGACCCCCAACTGTATTGACGCCTGTCACGTTCCCTTTGGCATAGGCGTTGTTGATGGTGGTGTAATCGGCACTGCCAACCAGGCCCCCTACGACACTCGAAGCGGAAACGACGTTGCCGAGCGCGTAAGAATCGGTGATGGTATTCGGCGTCGTGCTGCTGCCAGAGAGATAGCCGACGAGACCGCCCGTGTAGCTGACATTGGCATCGGTCGTGACATTGCCGGTGGCAAACGAACTGCTGATATTGATCGCCGTACCGGAACCCACCAGACCGCCAATCCCGAAAGTCGTCGTCACCTGATTCGCTGGATAACTGCCGTTGATGTTGCCCGTGGCGTAGCTGTTGACGATGCTGACGGTACTCGCCTGGCCCACCAGCCCACCAAGAGGTACCGCACCATAGACATCGCCGGTTGCAAAAGAGTCCTTGATCAGGTTGCTGCCACCCGTTGTGCCATCGTACTGCTGGATCAGGCCTCCGGCGCTGCTGAAACTGCCGGTCGCTCCGATGACCCCTGTGGCGTAATCGTTGGCTATCAATGTGCCGTTATATACCGTTCCGATAAGTCCCCCGGTCCCCGCTGTCCCCGTGGCGTGGGACCGTACCACCGAGCCTCCATAAGTACGTGCAATCAAGCCCGCCGATGCTCCGGACAGCGTGGTATAGCTATCAGACACAGAACCATTCTGCATCCATGCGGCCAGACCTCCGGTTGATCCCGTGGCGACGCCTATGCTGCCGTCTTCCACATAATCCTGGCTGAGCGTGCCGTAAAGCATTCCGACCAGCGAACCGGCCCAGATATTTACATAAGCTGTAGTGCTGGTGCTTTTGTAGTATTCGACCGGATTCACCAGTCCCAGATCGCGGATGACGCTGCCCGCCTGCGCGATGTCGATCATGCCCTTGTAGGTCGTGCTGGTGGTTGAGGTCGTGGCGCTGCTGATGTTTAGATTGCTGATCGTGTGGCCCAGACCAGCCAGCGTACCCGAGAAGTTGTAGAGCAAAGAGTCGCCATAGACTGTGCCAGACGCATCCAGATCACCGGCCAGTGCATAGTAGCCGCTGACCGTGGGCTGGGTCGTCAGGTCGTACTTGCCGTTGCTATTGTCATAGTAAAGAGAGGTGATGCTCGTTTTCGAACTCAGGTCGTAAAGGCCGGTGAGCGGGTTGTAATATTTTCCGGTCGCTGTGTCATAGCCCATTTTGTTGTACAGGCCTGTGGCAATGTCATAGTAGATATTGGCGCTATAAGACGAACTCAGATCGTACTGCCCGGTGGTCGGGTTCCAGTACTTCCCGGCATCCTTGCTGTAGGCCGCGTGGGAGTAGAGACCGGTAGTCAGGTCGTAGTAGTAGTAGAACGTCTTGCCCGTCGTCCCATAGGCCGCCGTGATGTCGTATGCACCCGTGTCCAGGTTGTAGTTGTACGTGGTGCCGTTGATGACCTTGCTCATCGGGATGTCGTAGGCCTGTGTCACCGGGTTCCATACGTTGCCGTTGGCGTTCCACCATTTGGTGCTGGCGATGTAGCTGACGATCGATCCACCGGACTTGCTGTAGGTACCGGTAGCGGGGTCGTAACACAGCCCGCTCGCACATTGATCCAGCTTGTCGAGCTGATCCACGCTGTGAATCAGCGTGTAGGATTGCCCGTTCATCTTCAGGCTGGCATTGCTGCCTGAGAGCGTGATGCTGGCGTACTCGGTTCCTTCGGGGGCGGCATCGGCGACCGCCTTGCCGTTGGCATCCAGTACCGTGCCGCTGTAGCTGGCCTTGGTCAGCAGGTGGTAGTCACCCCCGTAATTCAATGCCAGGCCAGCGTTGGTACCGGTGGCCGTGATCGACTTGTTGAGGTAGAGATCGCCGGATGCGCCCAGCGTCAGTGCTGCATCGCTGCTCCAGGTGATTTTGTCATTCAGGGTCAGGTCACCACTCAAGGCATTGAGCGCCAGACCGTTTTTCAACAGCTGTCCATCGACCCAATCGCCCGTGAAGTCGCCACCGCTGCCAATCGTCATGGTCGGCAAACTGATCGACCAGAGGTCACTCAATTTCTCGCTCAAGAAGAAGTTGCTGCCGATGCTCAGGCTCTGGCCGGCGGTTTCCAGCGTGGCCACCTTGCTGCTGGTGGAGCGAAGATAGACCGTGCCATCCACGCTGGTTGTTCCCGAAAGTTGTGCCAGGCTGTAGTTCGCCAGCGAACCGCTCGTTGCATCAAGATTCAGCGTCAATTGTTTGGCCGAGGCCAGGATGGCCGTGCCGCCAGGCGCTGCGATGAAGCCCTTGGCGCTGACTCCATTGTCACTGACCAATGCCAGAAATCCCCCTTCGACAACGACGATACTGCCTTCATCGACCAGGGAGCCGCTGCCGCCTGCACTGATGAAGACATAGTTGTCACTCAGGAAGTCGCTATCGCTGATGTTCAGCGTACTGGCTACCAGTGCGCCGACATTGACGCTCGCCCCGGCCTTGAACAGCACGCCATTGGAATTGATGATAAAGACTTTGCCATTGGCATTGAGTGCGCCAGCGATGACCGACGCTTCATTGCCGGTGACCCGGTTGAGGACTATCGATGAGGCCGATGGCTGCACGAAATTCAGGCTTTCGTCGCGGCCCACCGAGAAACGCAACCAGTCGATCATGGCTTTGTCGGTGGTCTGGCTGACCGTGGTCGATGTGCCGCTGGTGCTGACTGTGGCACTCCCGCTGGCCACCTTGTCGAGCACCAGATTGCCGGCCCCCACCATCACTGAACCGACCGTGCCGACCAGGGTGTAGTTGGCATTGCTGGTGGTCAGCCCGGACAGGCTGGAAAGCGCTTGTGTACCGGCGGCAGCGCTGGCAAGGGTCGCACTGCCGCTCAGGCCTACGCTGTCGCCGGCGACGGCATTCTTGGCATAGAGCTGGCTGGCGCTTATCGTGGTGGATCCATCGGCGATCTTGCTGCCGGTCAGCTCGATGACCCTAGGCGTGATGTCGGCCGTACTCGCTACCGGAGCGCTCGTGACGGTGTAGTTGCCGGCACTGCTGCCGGAGAGCGTTGCGTCGGAGAACACAACCGATTTATCGGTACCGACGTTCTTGTCGGTGAAATCAGCGCTCACGCTGGACAGGCTCACGCTGTCGCTACCGATGATGCCGGACAGGCTGGCGCTGTTGACCGTGGCGGTGGTCGTGCCGTCATAGGTTTTGTCGGCGATACTGGCGTTGAGCGTCAAGGCCTTTGGCGTGATGCTGGCGGTGGTGGTCGTGCTGCCGATCTTGTAGTTGCTCGCTTTGCCACCATTGCTGCCGTCCGACAAGGTGTAGCCGCTGACTGTCACCGTCTTGCCAGTGCCCGCGTTGGCGTCGGAGAAAGTGCCGGTCAGGCCGGTGACCGTGAGCGTCTGGTTGCCGATCAGGCCAACGAGGTTGACGGTGCCCAGGCTTGCCGTTGTCGTGCCGTCGTAGGTCTTGTCGGCGATGGAACCGGCACCCAGGGTCAGCGCCTTTTGTGCCACCGTGATCTGCCCGCGGATGTTGGAATAAGTCGTCGAGCCCAGTACCGAACTCGCCGCATTTCCCCCTGCGTCGATATAACCGCTGCTATCAGTGACATAGATCGGCGCATTTTTGTCATCGCCCAGGCTATCAACCGCACCATAAGCGCCGCCACCGCCTTGCAAACCGATGGCGATGAGCGCAAGCGCCGAGCCGTAAGTGGTCGTAGTCCCGTTGAGGACATAAACCGGCGTATTCCTGAGAACGGGATAGCCCGAGGCGGACTGGGCCCATACATCCGAAGAAAAACCGACATAGGATGCAAAATTGGCCGCCTGTGCTGCTGTCAGCTGTTTGGCTGTGGAGTTGTCGTCATAGACGGTGGCGGTACTGGAAACGCCTGCATACCAGTAGTCATTGGTGGTGGTGCCGCCGGTATTGTCATAAACGAAACCGGCATGTGTCGCGCTATCGTAGGCGTAGCTGGTCGCGTAGGAATTGGCGATGGTTCCGGAATTTTTATAGGCGAAGGCGGCGATCCACTTGCCAGTCGTGGTTCCGAGGTAAAGGGGGTCGTCGTAGGTCAGGGTGCTGTAGGCGTTGGTGATGCTTCCGGTATTGACTCCGACGAAACCCGCCAGTGTCGGCCCCACGCTGGAATAGCGAATGGCGCGCGAAACATAACTCTGATCAATCGTTCCCGCGTTGAGACCGACCAGACCACCGGCAATCGAGGTCGTGTCGGTCAGTTTGAGGGTCATGTCGTTCCAGGAGCGATCGATCTCGCCATAGTTGACCCCGACCAAGCCGCCTACATAGCTGGCACTGGCACCCGTCGCTGTGTAAAGGTTGTAGCCGGTTGAAATGCTTTGGGAAATGACGCCTGTGGCTGCGTTGGTTCCTACCAGACCGCCGCCTGTATCGGAAACATACGGGCTTCCCTGGTTGATCGCGAGCATGATCGTGCCTTCGTTCAGGCCAACCATTCCCCCAACACTGCCGATGTTCAATGTATTCGGAAGCGTGGAACCGCTGGAGACATTGAGGAGCGTTCCCTTGTTGACGTTGGCAATCGACCCCAGGTAGGCAATGGCAGAAGTCGGAGCGGTGATCGTGCCCCCCGTTTTCAAGTTGCGGACCAGACCGCCGGCACCAATCGTATCGAACAGGCCCGAGCCGATGAACCCCCGTTTTGTGGTGGTGTTGTAACCCAGCGAGACACTGTGGCCGAAGCCTTCGAGCACACCGGTAAACGCCGTACCTGATCCGAGCGGTGCCGACAAAGTACTGGTGCTGACCGTCGCCGACAGATCTGCGCCGAGGACGTAATTGCCCGTTGCGCCGATCTTGGAGAAATCGGCGGCTGTCCGGATCACCGTGTAGGGGTTGCCATTGAGCGTGACCGTGCCGGTCCCGGTGCTGGCCAGATTGATCAGACCATAGGTGGATAATGCTCTTTGCAATGTATACAGGCTGTAGGGCGTTCCATCGCTGTTGGTTCCTGTGCCCCAGCTTGCGGCGAAGTTCCCGGCCGCGGATGCGCTCAGCGTTGAATTGACATTGACATTCTTGCCTGCATCCAAGGACAGCGTCCCCGCCGACCAGCCGATGGTCGAGTTGGCATTGATGTCGCCCGCTGCGGTCAGCGACAGGCTGTTGGCCGTCGTCCACGCTATCGGGGCATTGATGTTGATGTCTCCGGCATCACTGCCGCTGCTGCTCGTGGTGATGGCGACGTTGCCGCTGGCCAGCGCAGTCTGTAGTGTTGTCGCGCCGATGCTGCTGGTGGTCTGTCCGCCACTACCGTAGGCGATGGTGAAATTGGTCGGGTCGATCAGCCAGGTGCCGTTGCTGCCTTGACTGGCTTGCGTTGTCACGCTGGCGCTGTCGGCGACATTGACCTTGTCACCGCTGGTTTCGATGAACCCGCCATTGCCGCTGCCTGGTGCAGAGGCGTCCAGCGTACCGTCCACGTTGGCCGTACCGCCATGGGCGTACAGCGTGATGCTGCCCTTGAGGTCGTCGATGCTTCGTGCCTGGATGATGCCGCTGTTGTTGACCTGCGCGCCGAGCAGTTCGTCCGCGGCCTTCGCCGTCAGGATTACCGTGCCGCCATCCGCATGGATGGCCTGCTTGTTCTCCACCAGCGCGTTGAGCGTGCCTTCGTCGAGGGTGACGCTCAGTAGCGAGTCGCCGTTGAAGTTGAGCGTGATCTTGTCTCCGGCACTCAAGGCGACTGTTCCTTTGGTGGCGGTGATCAAGCCCTGATTCGAGACATCATTGCCGAGCAGGGCGACGTAACCGCCGTCCTTGGCCGTGATGGTGCCGAGGTTGAGGATGGCGCCCGTGCTGCCGTTTGCCTTGAACACGTAGTTGCCGGCATTGAAGTCTTCGTCGCTGAGGTTCAGGGTGCTTGCCACCAAACCACCGACATTGACGCTGCTGCCCTTGGAGAACAGCATGCCGTTGGAATTGATCAGGAAGACTTGCCCGTTGGCGTTGAGTGTGCCGTCGATGACGCTCTTTTCATTGCCGACCACCCGGTTCAGGGTGACCGCCGAGCTGCCGGGCTGGTTGAAGTTCACCGTCTCGTTGCTGCCGATGGAGAAACCCTGCCAGTTGATGCTCGCCTTCTGCGTGCTCTGGTTGATCTGGGTGACCGTCCCCGTCTGGCTGATCGAGGCGTTGCCGCTTGTGACGGTCCCGCCAGTCGGTGCGGCGAGGCTCAGGGCGGGAGTCAGCAGTGCGGCCATGATCAGGCGCTTGCCGGCCTTGCCGCGTCCGCGTGCGCACTCCGGTACCGCCACGTAGGCCCCTAGGATTTCCTTCCAGACCAAGCGATAGCTGTGGTTCAGCGACGGTCGTTTCATCTTCTTTCCTCTCCAGATTCTGGATAGCGCCAAAACATCTCAATGCGTTTGGCAAAAAGCGCCAGACAAGGCTGCGCCCCTGCGATCAGGGTTTGTCGCCAAGTCGTCTCTTGCGCGGACCAGAATGTTTGCGTCTGCGCGGTGTTCGCTATGTCTTTTTGTATATAGCAAGACGAGGGCCAAACCTTTTGGAGGGACGGATCGGTCTGGAGAATGAGAGAGGTGTCAAAGCGCCCAAGGTTTGTTAAAGACCTATAAAACCCGTTAAATAAGGCCGAAATTACTGGGCTGGCCTGACTGATCTCGTGCTTTGCTGCAGAGGTACTGCGCATGATGGCGTGGGCGCGAGATGGTTCTGGAAAGCTGTGGTGTATATCGGTATATTGTCGACAACATAACGATAGTCGGGCGGTTTCCTACAAATGGGGCTTTGTTCTGGATCGGGGAAGAAGGGGCGTGCTTGTCGCATCCGGGGCGACGGATTGCAGGCGCCCGCTGGGGGCTTGAGACGGCTTTGAGCGGCGGGCGGGTCGCCACTCAAGGCGCTATTTCATTGGCTTTCAGGATCCGCAAAGCCTTCTCGTAATCAAACTCCATGACGCTTTGGGCAAACTCGTCATACCTTGCGCCCAGTCTGATGCGCAAGGCGTCCGCCCATTCGAGAACGATATTTCCCGCTCGCGTATTGCTCTCCGTGAGGAGATTTTCCAGCTCTGCAAGAGGGATCTTGTGGTGAGCTGTTTCGATGCCAGCGGTTTCGTCTGCTGGCGCTTCTGCTGGCAGATCCAGGATGGCTTTGACCAATGGTGCCAATGCCGCATCGCACTGTTCTATCAATGCGGTGCTATCCACCTCCGATGCTTCCTGGCTCAGTGCGGTATCGAGTTGTGTGGCAAGCCTGGCCAGCGAGATCGCCCCCAGGGTTGCGGCCAGACCTTTGAGGTCGTGTGCCACGCGCTGGGCGGTTTGCAGGTCTCCAGTGAGCAGACACGCCTGAAGGCGCTGCATGTCGGTGCGGTGTTTGCTGGCGAAGCCGCGCAACAGACGCAGGAACTTCACCGGGTTACCTTTGGTGATGCTCAGTCCTTGTGCTACGTCCAGGCCCGGGATGCTGGAGAGCGCCGCGAGGGCTGTCTGGGACGCATCGCGCGGCGCGAGTGCGAGGGGCGTTTCGGGCGGGCGCAGGACAGGGACTTCGCCATGTCTGGCGCGCGTGAGCCAGCGCTGCAAGCTGGCGTACAGGGATTCGGGGACGACCGGTTTGGCCACGAAGTCGTTCATGCCAGCGGCAAGACAGGTCTGACGATCCTTTTCAAACGCGTTGGCGGTCATGGCCAGAATGGGCAGTCTTGCATGATCGGGCAAGGCCCGGATCGCCCGGGTGGCTTCCAGTCCATCCATTTCCGGCATCTGCATGTCCATCAGGATCAGGTCGTAGGTGTTGGCGCAGACTTTTTCGAATGCGATCCGTCCATTCTCGGCCGTGTCGACGAAGAGTCCGACACCGCAGAGCAATTCCAGGGCGATTTCGCGATTGATGGGATTGTCTTCGGCCAGCAGCAGACGCGCGCCGGCATGGTCGCGACGCAACAAGATCTCTGCCGCTACCGACTGTTTCCTGCTTTCGACGAGCATGACGCCGTGCCCGCGCTGCAGGCGGGCGGTGAACCAGAAGGTGCTGCCATGCCCCACTTCGCTGTCCACGCCTGCCTCGCCGCCCATCATGCGAGCGAGCCGGCGAGTGATGGCCAGGCCCAGCCCGGTGCCGCCGTAGCGACGCGTGGTGGAGACATCCGCCTGCGTGAAGGATTCGAATAGCAGGGGCAGGGTCTCCGGCGGAATGCCGATGCCCGTGTCGCGGACTTCAAAGCGCAACAGCAGCTCGTCGCCTTTTTCTTCCTGCAGGGTGACGTGCAGGGTGACGCTGCCATGCTCGGTGAATTTGATGGCATTGCCGGCGTAGTTGAGCAGCGCCTGACGCAGGCGGGTGGGGTCTCCACGCAAACAGGCCGGTACGCCGGTATCCGAAATCTCGACGCTCAGACCTTTGACGCGTGCCTGCTCGGCAATCAGCGAGCGTACGTGATCGAGTTCCGCGCCCAGGGAAAACTCCGTCTCTTCGAGCTTCAGAAAGCCGGCTTCGATTTTTGACAGATCCAGGATGTCGTTGATGATGGACAGCAGGTGCTGGGCAGAAGCATCGATTTTGTCCAGACGCTCGCGCTGTCCCGGCTGAAGTTCACCTTGCCGCAGGAGATAGCTCAAGCCGATGATGGCATTCATCGGCGTCCGGATTTCGTGACTCATGTTGGCCAGGAAAGCGCTCTTGGCCAGATTGGCCGCATCGGCTTGCGCGCGGGCATCATTCAACTCGGCGGTGCGACGGTTGACCAGTTCTTCCAGATGGTGGCGGTGCTGATCCAGCTCCGCACCCAGGCGTTTTTTCTCGGTGATGTCGTCCTGTACTGCCACGTAATGGGTGACGCGTCCGTCGGCCTGGCGGATCGGCGTGATGACCGCGAACTCGACGTATTCCTCGCCATTCTTGCGCCGGTTGATGAACTCCCCTTTCCAGGGCAATCCTTGCGCCAGGGTCTTGCGCAAGTCCTCGTAGGTCGCCGCCGGAGTGCGCCCGGACTGCAACAGTCGGGGTGGGTTGCCCAGCACTTCGTCGCGACTGAATCCCGTCAGCCGCACGAAGGTTTCGTTGACGTATTCAATCCGGTTGTCGGTGCCGGTGATGATGATGCTCTCGGGGCTTTGCTCCACCGCCATCGACAGTTTATGCAGCATGGCGTCCTTCTCGCGCATCGGGCGCAGGTCGAGGAAACTGCCGGCAAAGCCCTGGATGTTGCCGAGCGGATCGCGGATCCGTGCAATGCTGATCAGCATGGGAATCAGCTCACCGTTCTTGGTCAGCCGTTCTCCTTCTCCCGACCAGTAGCCGCACTCACGCACCTGCTGGAAGATCTGCTGTTGCTTGATACGAACCTCGTCGCTGGGGGCGAGGACGACGGCCGTTTTGCCGATTAGATCCGTCATCTCATACCCGAACATGCGCGTAAAGGCTGCGTTCAGATAGGTAATGCGGGTTTCGCTGTCAGACAGCAGGACAGGCTGGGCGGACTGTTGCAGAGCTTCGCTCAGGAAGTTGCGTTCGGCCTCGGCTTGTTTGCGCGTCGAGATGTCACGGATGGCGCCGCTGCGTCCCAGATAGTTGCCCTGGTCGTCATGCAGCGGCTGGCAGCGGTGGCCGACCCAGCGCAGGCTGCCGTCTTTGCGCGTGATGCGGAATTCCAGTTCGCTGGTGTCGAGATGTACGCAGTTGGCCAGATGTTGCAGATAGACCGGGCGGTCTTCGTCCACGACGATGCTGCTCATCAGTGCCGGATCGGAGAGGAATGCCTCGACCGGATAGCCGAAGAGGCGTTCACAGGAGGGCGACAGATAGTTGAAGTGCGCATCGGCGGACATCCAGAAGATGCAATCCGCAGAGTTCTCTGCAAGCAAGCGGTATTTCGCCTCCGATGCCTGCAATTCGGCATGCGCTGCCTCTACGCGGGCTCGCGCGGCGGTCGCTTCCTCAAGCAGGCTCAGGGTGCTCAGGCGGGCCTGGTGCTGGGCTTCGATGACCTCGGATTGCGCGGTACGCAAAGCCATTTCGGCGTTGATGCGGGCCTGGATATCTTCGACGACCGAGATGAAATAGTCAGGTGAGGCATCCGGTTTCTTGGCCAGTGCGACGGTCAGGTTGATCCAGACGATGTGCCCATCCTTGTGGATGTAGCGCTTTTCGAGTGCGTAGGTCTCGATCTTTCCGGCCAGCATCTGCTCGATCTGTTCCAGATCGGAACTCAGGTCTGCGGGATGAGTGATGTCCTGGAAGCTCCCTGCCAGCAGTTCGTCCTGACTGTAACCGACGATGCCGCACAATTTTTGGTTGACGCACAGCCATCTCCCGTCGGGCGAGACCAGGGCGATGCCGACTGCAGCCTGCTCGAAGGTAGAGCGGAAGCGCTGTTCACTCTCCAGGCGGGCGGCTTCAGCCTGATCGCGTTCCGCTGCAGCATCATCCAGCAAGCGGCGGACGGCGGCGATCTCTGCAATGCCCTGCGGGACAGATGCCGAGGCTGACGGAGCCGTCAGCCAGGCAATCGATTTGCCGAGCTGGCGACCGGCGAGCCAGCCGCCCAGAAGGCCGGCCAGGGTTGCGCCCAATACGGCCAGACCCAGCACAACCGCGGCCATGATCAGTGGTGCCCGGTAGATGGATCGGGGAATGTCCAGTACCACCGACCAGGGTGATACCGAGGATTTGACGACGACGTGCTTGGCGCGCTCTTCTTCCGGGAAAGCATTCATGCCCGCCGGCAGGCGTCCGGCAATCGTGTCCCCTTTGCCATCGACCAGCCTCAGCGCCCAACCCGGTGGAAGTGCGACGGCATCCAGTGTTTTCTGGAACTGGCGGGCTTCGAACACGCTCAGGATCAGGAATGCGACCTTGCCCTTGCGCATGGCGGGTACGGCAATGGCTGTCATGGGCACGCCGGCGACCGGGCCGTTGAAAGTGTCACCCACCGCAGGGCGGTGGGTTTGCATTGCTTCCGGTGCAGCGGCATGCCCTGTCGGTTTGGGCAGCATGGGTAATGCCGAACCGAAAGGCACGCGCGTGCTGAGGCGTATGCGCAAGTCGGGATCGGCCACCACGACATGGCTGTCAAAACTCTGGAAATATCCCAGGGCTTCCTGATAGAACTCCTGCTGCCGGGCGGAATCATCGGCCAATGGCGAGTAGGCCAGGATGGTCAGGGCGCCGATCCGGGCATGCAGATACTGGTCAATAGCGGTGGCAAAGTTTTTCGCCAGATTGAGTGCCGACTGCTCCCGTTCGGCTTGCATCTGGCGGACATTGTCGGCCGCCAGATAGATGGCCAGCAAAGCCAGCGGGGTGACGCACAGCCAGATCAGCCTGGCCAGAAAACCACGCAGTGAAAGGCCTTTGCGGCTGCCTGCTGCCGGCAGGCGCTCAGATGCTGCATGCATGGCCTGCACCGCGTTGCCGCTTGAGTAATGAGGGCAGGGGCAAAACCTGTCCGGTGCACATGTGCATTGACGTTCTCCCCAACATGGCCAGCAGGCTCAGCAAACGGTGAAGCTCATTCAGGGGCGCCATCTCGGTAGCTGTCGGCGATTTCACAGAAAGCCTCGAAGCAGGCCAGGAATGCTTCCACCATATCCGGGTCAAAGTGCTGACCACGCCCCGCCACAATGATGTCCCGCGCTGTCTCGTAGGGCATGGCAGGTTTGTAGACCCGTGCCGAGATCAGCGCATCGAAGACATCTGCGAGGGCCATGATGCGCGCAGCAACAGGGATGGCATCACCGGCCAGCCCGTCCGGGTAGCCGCTGCCATCCCACTTTTCGTGGTGCCAATGGGTGATTTCCTTGGCCAGCGCCAGAAAGGCCACGGGCGTGATGGCATCCTGCTCCGCCTGCTCAATGGCCTCACTGCCAAGTTGGGCGTGCGTTTTCATGACCTCCCATTCTTCCGGGGTCAGGCGGCCGGGCTTGCGCAGGATGGCGTCCGGGATGCCGACCTTGCCGATGTCATGGAGTGGCGCCGAGAGGGTCAGCAGCTGGATGTAACGCCCGGTCAGGATCGCTGCAAAGCGGGGGTGGCGTCGCAGCTCCAGCGCGAGGCACTGTACGTACGCCTGGGTGCGCAGGATGTGGTTGCCGGTTTCCGGGTCGCGCGTTTCCGCCAGATGGGCCAGGGCGCGGATCGACACTTTCTGGATCAGCTCGTTCTCGGTCATGCGCCGGGCGACTTCTGCTTCCAGATAACTGTTCTGGTCACTGAGCCAGTCACGTGCCTGCTTCAGTTCCAACTGCGTATGCACGCGGGCAAGCAGGATGGGAGGGACGATGGGCTTGGTGATGTAATCCACGGCACCGGCTTTCAGACCGTGCATTTCAGCTTCGACGCTGTTCATGGCGGTCAGGAAGATGACCGGGATGTCGGCCGTTTCCGGCGCTGCGCGGAGTTGCTCGAAGACCTGATAACCGTCCATGTCCGGCATCATCACGTCGAGCAGGATCAGGTCTGGCGCCGGGGTGGTGCGTGCGATCTGCAAGCCCTTTGCGCCAGAGTTGGCGGCTCGAACCTGATACAACGGCTGCAGCAGTTCGCTCAGGATGGTGAGATTTTCCGGAGAGTCATCGACGATCAGGAGGGTCTGATTCATTTCTGGTGGCATCACTTACATCTCTGGAGCACGCATCCGGGCGTGTACATCGTATGGAGAAGAGACCTGGCCAAAACGCCGGCCTGGCCTGGAACTGTCCGTGGCTGTGCCGCATGCACCTGTCGGGCTCGTCGCAGAGTTCGAGCAGGCCTTAGATTTATAGTTTCGGATCGAGGTTTTGTCTGTGATACGGCCCAGCGGGTGGCCGTAGGTGCAGGTCAGAAACGTCCGGCCTGGGCCAGGGGGCCAGGACATGAGCTTCCAGGCGGCCTTTTCCTGTCCGACCCCGCGGGTGTTTTGCTGGCCTAGGGGGCCGTTCGATCCGGCTCGCCCCGGGCTTGCAGGATGCTGGACAGATTGAGTTCGATCCAGTCGGCCAGATCCTGAACGCGCAAGCCCACGTCCCGTCCCAATGGGGTCAGGGAATATTCGACATGCGGCGGCACCACAGGGTAGGACTTGCGCAACACGAAGCCGTCTCCTTCGAGCCATTGGAGTGTCTGGGCAAGCATCTTCTCGCTCACCCCGCCGACCTTGCGACGCAGGTCGCTGAAGCGATGCGTGCCTTCCAGCAGGGCCACCAGCACCAGCACGCCCCATCGGCTCGTGACGTGTTTGAGCACTTCGCGCGAAGGGCATTGCTCGGCGAACAGGTTGCCGCGCCGCAATTGCGCCGTGAGGGTGGTCGGTTCCGGCGTCAGCGTGTCTGGGGCATTCATGTACTAACCTTTAGGTGCGTACTTACAAAAAGTAAGTGATGTGGCTATTCTGGCATGTCCTTACCCCAACATGCAAAGGAATTCTGATCATGATCGTCGTTACAGGCGCTACCGGCCAACTGGGCCGTCTTGTCATCCAATCCCTGCTGACCCGGTTGCCGGCTTCGCAAATCATTGCTGCGGTACGTCACCCGGAGCGTGCGGCCGATCTTGCCGAGCTGGGCGTACAGCTTCGCGAGGCGGATTACACCAAGCCTGCCACGCTGGATGCCGCATTCAAGGGGGCCGAGAAAATCCTGCTGATTTCGTCCAGCGAAGTCGGGCAACGTACGGCGCAGCACAAGAACGTGATTGAGGCCGCCAAGCGCGCAGGTGTCTCGCTGCTGGCCTATACCAGCCTGCTGCATGCAGACCATTCCCCGTTGGGACTTGCGGCGGAGCACCAGGCCACGGAAGCCTTGCTCAAGGCATCGGGCGTGCCTTTTGTCGTGCTGCGCAACAGCTGGTACACCGAAAACTATCTGGCCAGCATTCCGCCGGCTCTACAACATGGCGCGTATATCGGCAGCGCGGGGGAAGGCCGGATCGCCTCTGCCGCGCGTGCGGACTATGCCGAGGCGGCGGCCGTGGTGCTCACGCTTGCCGACCAGGCCGGCAAGATCTATGAGCTGGCTGGCGACGAGTCTTACACCCTGGCGGAATTTGCGGCTGAGCTGAGCAAGCAAGCGGGCAAGACCATCCCTTATGTGAACCTGTCCGAGGCGGACTACAAGGCGGCACTGCTTGGCGCCGGTTTGCCTGAGCCGCTCGCTGCGTTGCTGGCGGATTCGGATGTGGGGGCTTCCAAAGGCGCCTTGTTTGACGATCAGCGCCAGCTGAGCCGCCTGATCGGTCGCCCGACCGCTTCATTGGCGGCGCTGCTCAAGGCGGCGCTGTGATGTGTGGTGGCGCCACTGGAGTCACACAAACCTGAAGCTGACGTGAGCCGGGGCTCACCGCCTGTCCGCAGGCGGTGAGTGGAGCGTTCCATTCCGGATGGTCAGATCGCGGCGTAATCGCCATAGCCATCGGGCCACGGCGTGAGGATCTCGAAGCCAGTCTCGGTAACCGCCACCATGTGTTCCCATTGGGCGGAGAGCGAGCGATCCTTGGTGACAACCGTCCATCCATCCGGCAAGAGTGTTGTAGCAGCTTTCCCGGCATTGATCATGGGTTCGATGGTGAACACCATGCCCGGCTTGAGGATCAGGCCTTCGCCCGGCCGCCCGTAGTGCAGCACTTGCGGTTCGTCGTGATAGATCCGGCCGATCCCGTGGCCGCAATACTCGCGTACCACACTGAATCCTTCCCGATGCGCCACGCTCTGAATCGCATGACCGACATCGCCCAGGGTTGCGCCCGGGCGCACTTGCTGGATCCCGGCCCGCATCGCCTCGTAGGTCGTCCGCACCAGGCGCCTGGCCAGAATGCTGGGCTCACCCACGCAGTACATGCGGCTGGTGTCGCCGAACCAGCCATCCTTGATGATGGCAACGTCGATATTGACGATGTCGCCGTTCTTCAGCTTCTTGGCGGACGGGATGCCATGGCAGATGACGTGGTTCACCGAGGCGCAGATGGTCTTGGTGTAGCCGTGGTAGCCGACATTGGCGGGGATCGCGTGCTGCACGTTGACGATGTAGTCATGACACAGCTGGTCCAGCTCCTCGGTCGTGATACCGGCTTTGACGTGCCCGGCAATCATCTGCAAGACCTCGGCTGCGAGCATTCCGGCACGTCGTGCCAGCGCGATTTCTGCGGCGGACCGGAGAGGGATGGGTCTGGAAACCATCATGCCGCTCCCTGGGAGAGGGACGCTGCGCTGGCTGCAGCACTTTGCTGTTCCGTCTGGATCAGCAACTGACAGATTTCTCCGTATCGGAGCGTCGGGTTCAGCTCCATCAGCATGCCGATCCGCAGCCAGTGCTCGGCCTGGGCGTTGATGGAGCGGCTCAATGCGGCACTGCTCAGACGCAGGTTTTCATGCATCTGTTCTGAAATTTTGACGATTCCCAAAATGAACGCTCTTATATGGTTTGTATACGTTTCATATACTACCAAGACCGCCGAAAGACGTCGAGGGCTTTTCCCCTGACGCGTTCCCTTATGCCTGAGCGGGGATGCGAGCGACCGCCGTCAATGCGCGAAGGTGCTCGGTGCCAACTCTTCGGGGGCAAAGCGTTCCAGTACGTGAGCGGTCATGCCGCGGGCGAGTTCTTCTTCCCCGAAGAAAACCGTTCCGATCTTTTCGTTGCGCAGGAGCAGGGATTCCGCTTCGCTGTGCGTGCGCAGCACGACTTCGATCTCGGGATTGAGCGTGCGCGCGATGTCGGCGATCTGTCGGACATTGAGCGCATCCGGGGTGGCGATGACCAGCATGGCGGCCCTGGCAATATGCGCCTGGATCAGCACGGCAGGATCTGCTGCATTGCCCGAGACTGCGGCGATACCTTCCTTGCGCAGGTCTTCGACCAGTTCCCGGTTCTGCTCCGCCACAACGTAGGGGATGTTGCGCCCGGCCAGCGCTTTGGCGATACGGCGGCCCACCCGGCCAAAACCGACGAGCACGACCTGCCCCTCCAGGTATTTCCGCTCGGTACTGATCGGCAGTTCCGCGTAGGGATCCTGTCGCTGTTCCACACGGCGCGCCAATTCCGAATGCTTGATCACCCAGCGCCGGAAAGGTTCGATCGCCGCGAACAGGAAGGGGTTCAAGGCAATCGAGATCAGCGCCCCGGCGAGTATCAGGCTCATCCCTTCGGTGGGCAACAAGCCCAGCGAGAGGCCGAGACCGGCGAGGATGAACGAGAATTCCCCGATCTGTGCCAGGCTGGCGGCGACCGTCATGGCCGCATTGAGCGGGTAGCGGAACATGATCACCAGTGCGGCTGCGGCGACCGACTTGCCGAGAATGATGATGGCCACGACACACAGGACGCGGATGGGTTGTTCGAGCAGGATGGAAGGCGCAAAAAGCATCCCGACCGAGACGAAGAAGAGTACCGAGAAGGCGTCACGCAGCGGCAAGGATTCTTCTGCCGCCCGGTGGCTGAATTCCGATTCACGCATCACCATGCCCGCGAAGAACGCGCCGAGCGCAAACGAAACGCTGAACAGTGCCGCGGCGCCATAGGCGATGCCGATTGCCGAAGCGACGACCGCCAGGGTGAATAACTCGCGCGAACCGGTACGTGCGACCTGCCACAGCAGCCATGGCAATGCCCGGCGACCGACGACCAGCATCAGCGCAATGAAGGCCGCCACCTGCAACAGGGTCTGCCCGATGGTGATCCAGAGTGGTTTGGCCTCGGCCAGGGGAATCCCCGTGCTGCCGCCGAGAACGCCTGCCAGCGGGGGGAGCAGCACCAGTACCAGCACCGTAGCCAGATCCTCGACCACCAGCCAGCCTACCGCGATCCGGCCGTTCATCGTGTCGAGCATGCCCCCGGTTTCGAGTGCCTTGAGCAGGACCACGGTACTCGCGCAGGAAAGCGAAAGCCCGAAGACCAGTCCGCTGCCGACGTTCCATCCCCACCACCACGCTGTGCCCATCCCGAGGGCGGTGGCCAGCCCCATCTGGACGATTGCACCGGGCACGGCAATGCGCTTCACGGCGAGCAGGTCTTTGAGGGAAAAATGCAGCCCGACGCCAAACATCAGCAGCATGACGCCGATCTCCGATAGCTGGGAGGCAATCTGCATGTCTGCGACAAAACCGGGGGTCGCCGGGCCGATCAGGATGCCGGCGAGCAGATAACCGACCAATGCCGGGATCTTGAGGCGTTCAGCAATGAAACCAAGGATCAGTGCCACACCAAAACCTGCGGCAATCGTCGTTATCAGGGAGATGTTGTGGTCCATGGGATTCTTTCGTGGGTCCGTCGAAACGGCCTGACAGACAGCGTTGCACAGTTCGCCACGTGTTCCAAACGTAAAGACGGGTATTGCGCAGCCTCCGATTCAACCAGCCAGAAGTCCGACCAGGCTTTTGAGCGGTGGTTCAATAACCGGGCCGGATTGCCGCAAATTTTTATGGGGGCGGATGCCTGGGGCAGGATGAGTAGTCCGTGAGCGCGCCATTCGCGGCGCGCACGTCCGGCCCCTGTCGGGACGCTCATGGCAAGCGCATGCGGTGTGCGCGCTGGATGCAAAGTGCTTGGGCTGGCGGTTATTCCGCTTCAAACCAGTCCGGATTGCGGTCGCGGATCTGGCCGAAAGAAAGATTGATTTCGCGCAGATGGGCCCGCATGGCTTGTTCGGCCAGCTTCGGATCGTGGGCCTGCAAGGCGACGAGCACGGCGGCGTGCTGGGCGATGAGCATTTCCAGCGAGGTGATCTGGCCCAGACTCAGATAACGGACCCGGTCCATGTGGGCCTTGATGTCTTCAATCAGCTCCCAGGCTTCTATGCAGTCGATGCTGCGCGAGATACCGGTGTGGAAATCTTCGTCCAGCGAGAGGAAACGCGCCGTGTCCTTGCGCGCGGCAGCCAGTTTCTGCTGCTCGAGATTGCTTGCAAGCGCGAGCAGATTGTCCTCTCCGATGACTTCGGCCGCGCGTGTCACCACCGCCACTTCCACGGCTTCGCGGATGAAGCGGCCATTCAGCACGCGTTTAGGTGAGATCTTCTTGACGAAGGTGCCGCGCTGCGGCAAAACCTGGATCAAGCCGGCTCCGGCAAGCTTGATGAAGGCATCGCGTACGGGCTGGCGCGAAACGCCGAACAGCTCGGAGATTTCCTTGTCGGAGACAGGCGTCCCCGGCAGCAGCGTGCAGTTGACGATGGATTGCCGCAGTGCGCGATAGATCTGCAAGTTGACGGACTCGTTGGGGCTGAGCGTGAGCAGTTCTGGTGGCAGCATGGCGTATGTAGGTGATGGGCGCGAAGACGTCAGGGCGGGATTATCCCTTGAAATGGTGCTGGATCATATTTTGCCCCGGCGGCGTCATGCCCCGGGGCACGAGGCATGACGTACTGCGGTCACGATCTGCGAGACATCAATGAGCGATGGCTCGTGCCATGTGCGGTAGCCACAGGGACAAGCTCGGGATGTACGTGATGAGAAGCATCGTGATAACCAGGGAACCATAGAAAGGCCAGATGGATTTCATCACTTCTCCGACCGATATCTTGGCAATCGCACATCCGATGAACTGAGTGGTGCCGACTGGGGGCGTATTCAAACCTAGTGCGCAATTGAGCAGCATGACAATCCCGAACTGGATCGGGTCCATGCCGAATTTCATGCAGATGGGCAGGAATATCGGGGTGCAGACCAGAATCGTGGGCGCCATGTCAAGAAAGGTGCCCAGTATGAACAGGATGATGTTCACCAGGAGAAAGACCACCCAGGGCGAGGTCGAGACAGTCGACATCCAGGTTCCGAACAAGTCGGGCACCGAGTAATAGGCCATGAAGTAGCCGAAGGTTGCGGAGATCCCGATCAGGGCCAGCACCACGCCAGTGGTCTTGACGGTTTTGACGCAAGCGGCCACGAACTGGTCCCAGCTGAGTGTGCGATACACCACTGCAGTCAAGATCAATGCGTAGAGCACGGCGATGGAGGCGGATTCTGTGGCCGTGAACATGCCCGACAGAATGCCGGCAAGGATGACGACCACCACAAACAGCCCCGGTAGCGCCACGGCAAAGGAACGCCCGATGGGTTTCCAGCCGGCCCATGCTCCTTTGGGATATCCGCGCTGGAGGGCAACCCAGTAGGCTGCAGCCAGGTTGCATGCGGTCAGCAAGACCGCCGGGATGATCCCTGCAAGAATCATGTCGAAAACAGAGACCTTGCCGCTGGCCGCCAGGGTGAAGATGATGATGTTCAGACTGGTCGGGGTCAGGACGCCAACCAGCGCGGCATGCGTCGTTACATTGACGGCGTAGTCGGCGTGATAGCCCTCGCGTTTCATGACTGGAATCAACACGGCACCCATTGCCGAAACATCGGCACCGGCAGAGCCGGAAATCCCGCCGAACAGGGTGCATGCCACCACGTTGGCCATGCCAAGGCCACCCCGGACGTGCCCGACTGCCGCTTTTGCGAAATCCACGATCTTGTCGGCGATGCCACCGTACAACATGATTTCGCCGGCAAAGATGAAGAACGGAATGGCCAGGAAGGAGAAGACCTGCATCCCGCCTGCCATTTTCTGGAAAACCACTTCCCCTGGCAGACCGGCCACCATCACGGTGACAAGCGAGCACAAGCCGATCGAGAAGACAACGGGGACCCCGAGCAGCAGGAAAAGTACAAATGCCAAAGACATTGCTGTTAGTGCCATGCTGGGACCACCTCTTCTTTGTTAACGATTGCAATCAGGTGTTCGATGGAAAAGAGAACGATCAGTGCTCCGCAGATGGCAATCGAGACATAGCGCAGTCCGTCAGGAACACCGAGGGTAGGAAGCATCTCCTGCCATTGATCTGCCGCCAGAATGCTTCCGTAATAAACCATGCTGACGCCGAAGGCTCCCACCAGTGCATGAATGACCAGTTCGAGCTTTCGCCGGATTTCTTCGGGCGCCAGGACCAGGAATGATTCCAGGCCGATATGCCCGGCATCCCGCACGCCAGCAGCGGTTCCGAGCATGGTTACGTATGAAACGAGCAGTAGCGCAAGCTGCTCTGCCCAGGTCGGCGTGTCGTTCAACACATACCGTCCGAATACTTGATACAGGACACAGATGATGATTGCGACCAGGCCTGTTGCTGCAAATTTCAGGCTGGTCTTTGCCAGCATGGCGCAGAGTTTGCTGTACATCGTTGATTCTCCAGCGGCACGTCAGATGAGTCCGGGCGTTTCCGCCCGGACGGGTGATCAAGAGCGTTCCTTACTTCACGTCTTGAATACGCTTGACCAATTCCTTCAGCTTCGGCGTCGTGACGAACTTTGCGTAGACCGGACCCATTGCGTCCTGAAAGGATTTCTTGTCCACATCCGACACGATATGGGCACCACCATCCAGAACGATCTTGAGGGATTTCGCATCACGCTCCGCCCAGTACTGGCGCTGGAAGGGGACGGAATCCTTGGCAGCCTGACGGATCAGTTTCTGATCTTGCGGAGACAATTTGTCCCAGATCCGTTTGGAGAACATCACCACTTCGGGCGCCATCGAATGCTCGGTTTGCGAGTAGTACTTCACGACTTCGAAATGCTTCGAGCTTTCATAGGAGGGGATGTTGTTTTCCGCAGCGTCCACCAGACCTGTCTTGAAGGCGGTATAGACTTCTCCCATCGGCATCGGGGTGGCGTTGGCACCCATTGCGCCGGCCAGCGAAACCCACAGGTCGGATTGCTGCACGCGAAGCTTGATGCCCTTCATGTCGGCAATCGTGCGGATGGGCTTCTTCGTATAGATGGAGCGCGCGCCGCTATCGTAATAGGCCAAGCCGACATAGCCTTGCGGATCACAGGAGGCGAGAATCTCGTCACCAATCGCACTGTCCAGTGCCTTGTGCATATGGTCGATAGACCGGAACAGGAAGGGCAGCGTGGGCACCAGCGTTTCCTGGCAGATGTTGTTCATCGGCGAAATATTGACGCGTACCAGATCAAGGGCGCCAACCTTCACTTGCTCAAGGGTTTCCTTTTCGGTGCCCAGTGCGCCGCTGGAAAAAACCTTCATCGTGATCCGGCCGTTCGTGCGCTGATTGAGCAGCTCAGCGAATTTCTTGATGCCACGCACTGTCGGATATTCATCGTCCCAGTAATCTGCCGCACGCAGCTCGATCTTCTGCTGCGCAAGTGCGCCTTGCATGCAGCCCAGGGCTAACAGGGCTACGGCCATTCCTTGCATTGCACGCCTCATGGTGAGTCTCCTTTTCATGGTGGTGAGATGGGCTACACACCGGATGTCATTGTCATTGAGTGCTTTCTGGCAAGACCACCGGCAGTGACCACGGATAAGCTCTAAAAAGTTTTGTCATGTCCCGAAATACGGCTCGACCCCTTGCTGATGAGAGATCGCGTTTGCATGGCTACCAGTTCCACAGCGTGCCGTCTTCCAGCCGGGCTACCGGCAGGTAGGCTGGCTCATAGGGATACTTCGCGGCGAGCTTCTCGTCGATCTCCACCCCCAGGCCCGGCGCGTCGCCCGGATGCATGAAGCCATCCTTGAACGACCAGGCACACTGGAAAACCTCCATGGTTTCGGCGTGGTAGCCCATGTATTCCTGCATGCCGAAGTTCGGCGCCCAGAGATCAACGTGCAGGGCCGCACCCATGCAGACCGGGGACAGGTCCGAAGGGCCGTGACTACCGGTGCGGACCTGATACATCGCCGCGAAGTCGGCAATCCGGCGCATGTGCGTGATGCCACCTGCATGCGTGATGGTGGTGCGGATGTAGTCGATCAGCTGCTCTTCGATGAGCTGCTTGCAATCCCAGATGCTGTTGAACACTTCACCGACGGCAATGGGGGTGACGGTGTGCTGGCGGATCAGGCGGAAGGCTTCCTGATTCTCCGCGGGCGTCGGGTCTTCCATCCAGAACAGCCGGTAGTCTTCGATCGATTTGCCGAGACGGGCTGCTTCGATGGGGGTGAGGCGGTGATGCACGTCGTGCAGCAGATGGGTGTCGAAACCGAATTTGTCGCGGATCGCCGCAAAGAGCTTGGGTACGAAATCGAGATATTTTTCGGTCGACCAGGATTGCTCTTCGGGCCAGCCCTTGGTGGCCGGCTCGTAGGCGCCGCCCTTGGAGACGCCATAGACCGACTTCATGCCCGGTACGCCGCATTGGGCGCGGATCGCCTTGAAGCCCTTGTCCTGATATTTGGCAAAGGCATCCAGGGTTTCCGGAATGTCACGGCCGGTGGCATGGCTGTAGACCATCACGTGCTCACGCGAAGCGCCGCCCAGCAATTGATACACCGGCATGTTGGCCATCTTGCCGGCGATGTCCCACAGGGCCATGTCCACCGCAGCGATGGCCGACATGGTCACCGGGCCGCGGCGCCAGTAGGCGCCCTTGTAGAGGTATTGCCAGGTGTCTTCGATGCGGCGCGGGTCGCGACCGATCAGCAGCGGGCAGATGTGGTCACGCAGATAGGAAGCAACCGAGAGTTCGCGGCCGTTCAGGGTGGCATCCCCCAGGCCATGTACGCCCTGATCGGTGGTTATCTTGAGCGTGACGAAGTTCCTGCCTGGGCAGGTGACGATGACTTCGGCGTGGGTGATTTTCATTGTTGGCCTTTCATCCGGTGAGTAGGAGGAGCGCTGTGCCGGGAGGTGTTCCCGTGGGCTATCGCCTTTTAGCTGAGCGCTCGCAAATGTGTGATTGAAATGATACTATACTAACATATTAGTATGTTCAAGCGTGTTTTTGAATAGACGCACACAATCCGATCAATCTTCTGGAAAGGCCTGCTATATGAGTACTTCACTACCGCGCCTGGGCGCCGCGCAATTGCCCGCCTTGCAATCCCATCTGCTTGGAGGCGCGCTTGGCGAGCCGGCCATCGGCATTGTCCACCTTGGGCTGGGTAACTTTCACCGTGCCCACCAGGCCGTCTACACCGAACAGGCCATGCTGGCCGCGGGGGGTGATTGGGGGATTTGTGGCGTCACGGTGCTCGATGAACCGGCCATGCAGCAAGCCCTGGCCGAGCAGGACAATCTCTATAGCGTGCTGACCAGTGATCGCGATGGTCAGCAGGTGCAGGTGGTGCGGGCCATCCGCAAGGTGCTGGTGGCGCCGCGCCAACAGGCCGAGGTGCTGGCCCAGATGCGTGACCCGCGGGTGCGCATCGTGTCACTGACGGTGACCGAGAAAGGTTACTGCTACGACGCCAAGACCAATGGTCTGGATTTCAAGCACCCGGCCGTACAGCATGACCTGCTGAACCCCGACACGCCCAAGAGTGTGCCGGGCTACCTCGTCGCCGCGCTGCGCACGCGTCGCGACAATCCTTTCACCGTGCTTTCCTGTGACAACCTTGCACACAATGGCAAGATCCTCCGCAACGTGGTGGTTCAGTATGCGCACGCTATCGATCCCGAGCTGGGCAAGTGGGTCGCCGAGTCGGTGCGCTTCCCCTGCACCATGGTCGACCGTATCGTGCCGGCCACCACGGACGAGATTCGTGACATCGTCGCGCGCATCACCGGCTGCCGTGATGCCTGGCCGGTACCTGGCGAATCTTTCCGCCAGTGGGTGATCGAGGACAACTTCGCGGCCGGACGACCTGCCTGGGAGAAGGTTGGTGCCATGCTGGTTGACGATGTCATTCCTTATGAACTCGCCAAACTGCGCATGCTCAACGGCACGCATTCCACCATGGCTTATCTGGGCGTGCTGGGTGGTTTCGAGACGGTAGACCAGGCCATCGCGGATCCGGATATGTACAAGCTGATCCATGCCATGATGACCGAGGAAATTGCGCCCACCCTGACTGTGCCGGACAGTTTTGACCGGGCGGCGTATCGCGACCAGTTGCTGATGCGCTACGCCAATCCGAACCTCAAGCACAAGACCATGCAGATTGCCTCTGACGGAAGCCTCAAGTTGCCGCCGCGCCTGCTTGGGACCATTGCCGAGCGTATTGCAGCGGGCGCGTCATATCGCCGCCTGACCCTGGCGGTTGCGGCCTGGATGCGTTTTCTGCTGGGGCGTTCCGATGCGGGCCTGAGTTACGCGATCAATGATCCGATGGCTGCAAAGCTCACGGAGCTGGCCAATCTGAGCGGGGGCGACAATATGTGTCTTGCGAATTTCCTGCTCGGACTGGAAGACATCTTTCCGCCTGCGCTGGCTTCGCATGCCGGCTTCCGGGCCGAATTGATGCTGGCATTGACGAGTCTGGACAGGCAGGGCGCACGCGGCAGCATCGCCCACTACGCCGGGACCGCAGGCTTGGCGGGTTGATCTTGTCGGCGTAAAGAACCGCAGTCGCTTGAGGCGCGGGGATGCGCTGGACCGGCTGCGGTCAATGGTGGCTCAGCGACGAGGCTGAGCCGGTCGGGTGGAGAGGAAGATCCCGCCAATGATCAGCGCCATGCCGGCAAAGTGGTAGAGCTGTGGCGCTTCACCGAGGAATAATGCTGAAAGCATGGGTGTGGCGACTGGCATCAGATGGATGAAGAGTCCCGCCGTGGCGCCACCGACCTGGGCGACCGCACGGTTCCAGAACACATAGCCGAGAAAGGCGGGGAAGATCCCGCAATAGGCGATGCCGGCCAGGGCTGGCAAGGTTGCGTGGATGAAACGTCCGTGGCCCAGCTCCCAGAGGTAGAAGGGGAGCAGGCCGAGAGTACCGATGGCCGTGAGCAGGGCCAGCAGCAGCATCGGATGCAGGCCAGCCGGGCGGCGTTGCAGCAGCAGCGTGTAGCCGGCCCACACGAACACCGAAACCATGATCCATAGATCGCCGGGATTGAAAGTGAGACTGGCCAGCCGGGCCAGCTCGCCATGTGCCACGATCACGGTGACGCCGGCCAGCGAGACGCTGACGCCAATCCCTTCCAGGACACGCAGGCGCTTGCCCAGAAAAGCGCAGCTCAGGCCGATGATCACGATGGGGATGAAGGAATTGAGCAACACGCCATTGGTCGCGGTGGTGTATTGCAGGCCGAAATAAGCCAGCGTGTTGTAGCCGGTGATGCCAAGCAAAGCCAGCAGCGTGAGGATTGGCCAGTGGATGCGCAATGCTGGCCAGGCCTGGGCACGATGGGGCCAGGCCAGCGGCAGGACACAGGCCAGCGCAAGCAGCCAGCGCCAGAAAGCCAGTGCCACGGGCGGTACGTCACCGCGAAAGCCGCGCCCGACCACCCAGTTGCCCGACCAGAACAAGGCAGTGAGAACGAGCAACAACCAGGGATTGTCGAGACGGGCAAGAAGCTTTTGCATGGCGAGATGATACGGGGGAACGCGCTGCTGAAAAAGCACAGGCGAAACCTCGCATGACAAATCCGTGTTTGCAGGCGCTTTTACGCCACAGTGATCAGGTGCTCGGCGCTGATCGTCTCAAATGTTTTCCACCGGAATCGGTTTGCCGGTGAGAAAACCCTGGATGAGCTGGAAGCCCATGTCCTGGCAGATCTGGGCTTCGGCTTCCATCTCGATGCCTTCGGCCAGGGGGACCGAACCAAGGTCCAGCACCAGTTTGACGAGATCGCGGACTACCCGCTGCTTGCGCGCACTGGCCAGATGGATGTCATGGATCAGGCCGATGTCGAATTTCACGAAGTGTGCCGGGGCTTCACCCAGTTCATTCAGGCGTGCCTGACCTGCGCCGAAATCGTCGAAGGCAAAGCGCACGCCGATGTCATTCAAACGGGCGACCAGTTCCAGCAGGCGCCGGGTTTCGGTGACTGCTGTTTCATGGATCTCGATGACCAGATCAAGGTCTGGCAAAGTACGCCGCAGGCTGACCAGCGAAGTGAAAAACGCTTCGCTGAAAGTTTCCTTCGGATGGGTGTTGGCGAACAGCGGAAAGCCCTTCAGACGCGGGGCAATCACTGTGAGGCCGAACTTGCGGAAAGCCATGCTCAATTCCTCTTCACGATCCAGCATGCTGGCCAGTTCGAACAGACGGATCGGCGCGGCGGGCAGTAAAGGGTGGTTGGCTCGGCCCAGCAATTCGTAGGCGAAGATCGTGCGGTCCTGCATGGTGACAATGGGCTGGGCCGCGCCTGAAATGGCGTGACCATCGAGCAAATCGAGGAACTCGGCCTCGTTGGGGACGAACAGCTCGGAAAGCTCCATGCCGATGGGAACCAGCATGGTGTGCATGTCGCTGGCAGACAGCAGGTGCGCCTGATCTTTCTGGCGGAGACGCAGGCGGAATTCGGCTGTGCCGAAGTGCACGATGTCGTTCTCATCGAGCAGACAGGATCCATCAATGCGGCGGCGATTCACGAAACTGCCGTTGGTACTGTTCAGATCGGTCAGGCGGATGCGGCCCGAGATGTCGGGCGTGAGCAGGGCGTGGTGGCGGGAGAGGCCGAGGGTTGGCACCACCAGATCGTTTTCCGGATCCCGACCGACCCGGAAAGGCAGCTGGGTGATGGTGTGGGTGACCCGTGACCCGTCTGTCGAGATCGACTCCAGGAACCATTGCCTTTCCACGCTATGCTCCGTTGTCGATGGTTGGGGAAAAATCAGTCGCTTGTTTCATTGCAGAGTATCGGTCAGGAGCGCTTCCGCCGGTAGGCCCGTAAGGGTAGTGACTGACAGTCTTTCAGGCAAGCTTGGTGAATGCTGGTTTTTCCAGTGATCCCCCGCAAACTCCCGTCAGATAAAGGCCACAGCCTAGCTGCCCATCGGTGAGGATGAGCAGAAGTCCCAAAAAGACCGGGCCAATCAGGCCGAAAATATTGCAGTGGATCGGCACGTGGGGGTGACAAGACTTGAATGTGCAAGCTTAAACACAGCATTCGGAGTTGTCATGCCCGCGAATTCGCCATCACGTAGAATGCCGGTACTTTTCCGGACTGCACCACAGGCCACCATGCCCAACACCTTCTTCTGGCACGATTACGAAACCTTCGGTATTTCCCCGCGGCGTGATCGCCCGGCGCAATTTGCGGGCATTCGTACCGATGCGGACCTGAACGAGATCGGTGAGCCGCTGATGTGTTACTGTCAGCCGGCGCCGGATTACCTGCCTGACCCGGAGTCCTGCCTGCTCACCGGAATCCTGCCGCAGACCTGTGTGGAGCAGGGCATGCCCGAGCACCAGTTTGCCGCCGTCATCGAGCGTGAATTGGCCGAGACCGGCACGATTGGCGTGGGTTACAACACCCTCCGCTTCGATGACGAAGTCACGCGTTTCATGTTCTGGCGCAACCTGATCGATCCGTATGCGCGCGAATGGCAGAACGATTGCGGGCGCTGGGATCTGCTCGATGTGGTGCGCACCACCTGGGCGCTGCGGCCCGAAGGCATCGAATGGCCGAAGCATGAAGACGGCCGTCCGTCCTTCAAGCTCGAACATCTCACCCAGGCCAATGGGCTGCTGCACGAGGCGGCGCACGATGCGCTCTCCGATGTGCATGCCACGATCGCACTGGCCCGGCTGATCAAATCGAAACAGCCCAAACTCTGGGATTTCTGTCTGGCACTGCGCAAGAAGGAGGCGGTGCTCAAGGAAATCGATCTGCTCAACCCGAAGCCGTTGCTGCACATCTCCGGCATGTTCGGTCCGGAACGCGGTTGCATGGCGATAGTCTGGCCGCTGGCACAGCACCCGACCAACAAGAACGAAATCATCGTGTGGGATCTGGCGTGCGATCCGGAAGCGCTGGCGGAGTTGTCAGCTGACGAAATCCGCACACGCATGTTTACCAAGGCGGCCGATCTGCCTGAAGGTGTGAGCCGTCTGCCGGTGAAGACCATCCATATCAACAAGTCACCGATTGTCGTTGCCAACCTCAAGATCCTCAGCCCGGAAGTTGTTGCGCGCTGGCAGATCGATATTCCGCAAGCATTGATTCATGCCGATCAGGCACGTCGCCTGCCGGCTCTTGCCGCCAAATGGGCGGCAGTGTTCCAGCGCCCGGCCGAAGAGGGGGCTACGGACGTGGATGAAGACCTCTACGGTGGCTTCGTCGGCAACGGCGACCGGCGCACGCTCAACCAGTTGCGTGGGCTGACGCCGGAGCAACTGGGCGAGGCGCGCGTGAGTTTTCAGGATGCACGCCTCGAAGAAATCTTTTTCCGCTACCGTGCCCGTAATTTTCCGGCCAGTCTGGATGCGTCAGAGCAGGCCCGCTGGGAAGCCCATCGCGTGGCGTGTCTGCATGAAGGGGCCAACGGTGCGCGCTCGCTGACAGCCTTCTTCGAGCAGATCGATACGCTTTCCGAGGCGGCTGACGAGCGCGGCGAGGCGATTCTTGGCGCCCTCTACGATTATGCTGAAGCGATAGCGCCGCCCTTCTGAACGGGGGCGCTAATCCACCGCGATAGCATCGGCACGCAGCCGCGTCAGCAGGGCACGTACCGCAGGCGAGCGCTCGAAGCGCCGATGCACGACCAGCATCTCGGAGAGCGCGCTGGCATCACGCAATGGCCGATAGACCACGCCGGGCATCTGCATGGTGGTGGCCGAGGCGGGTAGCAGTGCCACGCCAAGACTCGCAGCGACCAGACCGACGACGGAGGCCATCTCGTTGACCACCATGCTGCGCCGGGGTGTGAAACGGGCGGCGCTGCACAGCCGGTTGACGGTATCGGCCAGGCCTTTGCCGGGCGGATCTTCCGGTTGCAGGAAAGTGTCTTCGCTGAGGTCTTGCAGGGCAATGGATTCCGCTGCGCTCAACGGATGGTTTTGTGGCACGGCCACGAGCATGGGCTGACGTGCGAGCACAAACGATTCGTAGCCGTCCGGAATGTCCTGAAAGGGACCACGGGTGACCGCTATATCTACGGCCTGGGTGCGCAGGGCCTCGATGTGGACTGCCATCAGGCGCATGCGCATCTCGATCACCACATCCGGGTGGCTGCTGCGGAAGGCTGACAGCGCGGTGAGAAAAGCCGGTTCGGCCAGTGCACTGCTGACGTAACCGATGGTCACGTTGCCTGTCTCGCCACGGGCTGCGCGCTGCGCGGCGTTTGTCGCCAGTTCCGCATGATGCAGGGCCGCACGCGCTTCGGCGAGAAAGGCCGTACCGGCCTCGGTCAGGCTGATCCGGCGGTTGGCACGCAGGAACAGCTTTACGCCCAGGCGATCTTCCAGGGCGCGGATGTGCTGACTCAGCGCCGGTTGCGCCATTCCCAGCTGTGTCGCCGCCCGGGCAACGTGCAATTCCTCGGCAACCGTCACGAAATAGCGGAAATGGCGAAAGTCCATGATGGGAGATTGATTCATTTTTACTTATCAATATTGCAATACTAATGCAATTGATAGGATGAAAATCGCCAGCCACAATGTTGCAGAGGACTACGAGCTCACGCATCGCTCTGGTTCTTGCTGTGTCTCGTGGGTGGGGTGTCTCCCCCGCCCATTTTTTTTGGAACCACCCTGCCGCAGACACACTTTCTGGCCCATCCTGTCGTTTTCTTCATCCTCGCCAGCTTCTGTGGTCTGCTTTGGGGAAGTGCTTATCCCGCCATCAAGCAGGCTACGTCTTGTTTCATATTGCCCGCCCCGATGTTGCCGGGCAGATGGTGTTTGCCGGCGTACGGTTTGTTGCGGCCGGCTTCCTGTTGCTGGCCGGCGCCCGGGTCGCTTGATTTCCACACGGCTACGCCCGTAGAGTCTGTTCCGGTAACTTGCCCGGATCTGTCCGGGGCCGTATTGCCGATCAACGCGGGCGCGCCAATCATGAAAAAACTCATCCTGCTGGGGCTGGTCACGCTGTCCATGGTGGCGCCTGCACTGGCGCAAAGCGATGGCGAGCTGGTCGCCGGGCGCGTGGCGCAATTCAATGCGGCACTCGCCAACGAGCATCCGCGCCTGCTGATTCGCCCGGCCGATCTGCCCGCGTTGCGCGCCTTCCTTAAAGATCTGCCGAGCCAGCCGGATGGTGCCGCGCTGGCGAAACTGGCGCTGCCGCCGCTGGATAGTCGCGCGCTGATTCCCGAGCCGAAACCGGCCCGGAACGGCACGCTGGAAGGTACGAAACAGTGGGAAGCCGGTTACAAGGCGGCGAACGAGACTGCCGCCTGGGCGCAGCGCTATGCGCTGGCCTGGCTGCTCACCGAAGACCCCGCCTATGGCCGCGAGGCGGCGCGCTGGCTGATGCATCTGGCGAGCTGGGATATCACGCGCGAAACTTACCGCACCAACGACGAGCTCTTCATCCAGTCGTTGCGCCCCATGATTTTTGCCTACGACTGGGCATATGCCGCGCTCACGCCGGAGGAGCGTGCCACGGTTGGCAAGGCACTGATTGCGCGCATGGAAGTGCTCGCCAGCCAGATCCAGCCGAAGTTCACGCTGACCCGCCCGACCGCGCCGGACAATTCGCTGAGCCATCCGATGCGCTTCATCTCCACGCTCGGGCAGGGCGGGCTGGCGCTGTTTCACGAGACGAAGCGCGCGCCGGGCTGGCTGGCCTGGAGCTACGAGTACTACCTGCGCCAGTTCCCGGTGTGGGGCGGCCCGGCCGGTGGCTGGGCTGAGGGGCTCAACTACTGGAACACCGGCATCAGCCAGCATCAGCGTTTCCTCGAAGGCATGGCGCTGTTTGGTTTCAAGGAGCCGCTGGCGCGTCCCTTCTGGCGCAACACGCCCTATTTCGGCATTTACAGCCTGATGCCCTATCCGGGCTCATCGTTTGGCGATCTCACCAACATCATGGGGCCCAGCGGCAGCATCGCCCTGATGATGGAAAAGTTCGCCGTGCTGAATGCCGACCCCTATCCGCTGGCGTATGCCAAAGCGTTGCGCCAGAAGCCCCCGGCCAGCTTCAATTACTACACCTACGATGGCGCAGACAGCTTCCTGCAGCGCTTCCGCACAGCACAAGCGAAGCTGCCGGAAGTGAAACTCACGGAGTTGCCGCAGAGCCGGTACTTTGATGATATCGGTGTGGTGGCGATGCACTCTGCGCTCGGCGATGCGGCCAACGACATCATGCTCGGCTTCCGCTCCAGCCCGCAGGGTTCGGCCAGCCATGGTTTCGCCGATCAGAACAGTTTCGTGCTCAACGCCTTTGGCCAGCCGCTGGCGATCAACTCCGGCTACCGCGAGTTCTACGACAGTCCGCACCAAGTCGGCTGGAGCCGCCAGACCAAGGCCAAGAACGCCGTCCTCTTCGATGGCGAAGGTCAGCGCATCAAGGACGCAACGGCCACCGGCACGATCACGCGTTTTGCCGATGGCGCCGGTTACAGCTTCGCCACGGGGAATGCGCAGCGGGCCTACGGTGCGCGGGCCGAGCGTGCCTTGCGCCACGTGTTCTTCGTGAACCGGCGTTACTTCGTGATCCTCGATGAAGATGCCGCACCCGAAGCGGTGAAATACCAATGGCAACTCCACGCGCGCAGCCCGATGACGCTCAGCCCGGAGCGCAACGAGATCGTCCAGCAACAGGGGAATGCACGCCTGACCGTACGCTTCCTGCAACCCGGTGTGGGCGCGCTCGTCTTCTCTCAGACCGATGCTTTCGAGCCGCCAGTGATCGAGAGCTATCGCACCAAAATGCCGAACGAATGGCATGTGACAGCCGAGACGAACGCACGCTCGAAACAACAGGATTTCCTGACCCTGCTGTATCCGTGGAAGGCCTCCGGGGAGAACGGTGCTGCGCCTGCCTCGGTGAGCATCCCGGCTGAGAAGGGTTACGCCATGCGGCTTTCCGGGCAGGGAAGTGATGAAATCGTGCTCATGGCGCGTGAATCTGAAAAGCAGGTCGACGCCGCAGGCTGGAAACTCGATGGCATGGCGGCGAGCTTTGTGACGCATGCGGATGGGCTGCGTTTCACGCTGATCGAAGCGACACGTCTGGCTGGTCCCGTCACGCTGGTGTCGGGCGCTCCGATCAGCCTGGAAGGAATTCGCACCCCTCAGGAAGTGGCGCTTGTGGCCCGGCCGGGGGACGCCGTGACTTTGCAGATCATGCCGGGATTTGTGGTGACACGCGTGACCGGAGCGCAAAGCTGGCAGCAGGCCCCCGATGGCCTTGTGACGCTGAGGCTCGCTGCAGGCCCGGTACAGGTGAGCATGCAGAAGTAGGCTGCTCAGCCTGCTGACACCACGCTGTCAGCAGGGGGCCTGCAACATGGCGACTCCTCAACCGCAACAAGGAGTCTGTCATGAACGCCGTGACCTGGTTTGAAATTCCCGCAGCCAACTTTGAACGGGCCTGCCGTTTTTACGAAACCATTCTTGCCATCCAGCTCAAGCCCGAGAGCTGTGGTCCGTCTGGCCGCATGGCCGTTTGGCCGCATGGGATGACGGAAGTGGGTGGCTGCATTTTCGAGAATGCGCAGGCGCGTCCGCATCAGGATGGCGTGCGCATCTATCTGGATGCGGGCGCAGATCTGAACCGGGTGCTGGCGCGTGTCGAAGCGGCCGGTGGCCAGATCATCGTGCCCAAGACCCTGATCCGCCCCGAGATTGGTTATTTCGCGATCCTGGCGGATACCGAGGGCAATATGGTCGGGTTGCATTCTCCGGGCTGAGTCGTGATGCTCGTGGGCACCTGAGGTAAGGTGCAGGTTTCATGTCTGCCCGAACAGAAAGACCATGCGCCGCGCCGACCGTCTCTTCCGTCTCGTTGAACTGCTCCGCGCCCGTCGTCATGCGACGGGCCAGTGGCTTGCCGAGCAGTTGCAAGTGTCATTGCGCACACTGTACCGCGATATCCACGATCTGACGCTTTCCGGAGTGCCCATCGAGGGCGAAGCGGGCGTCGGCTATCGCTTGCGCTACCGGCTGGACGTGCCGCCGCTGCTTTTCAACCCGGAAGAGCTGGAAGCGCTGCTGGTCGGTTCGCGCATGGTGCAGGCCTGGGGTGACACGGAGCTGGCGGCCGCAGCGAGTGCGGCGCTGGCCAAGATCCACAATGTGCTGCCCGAAGCGCTCAAGCGCGAAGCCCAGCTCGCCCGGCTGTTCATTCCGCCCGGTGGACAGGCGCGTCTGCCTTGGCTGCAGCCGTTGCGCGTGGCCGTGCGTGAGCATCGCATCGTGCGCATGGACTATGTGCGTGAAGACGGTACGCCTTCGCAGCGCACCCTGTGGCCGCTCGGCCTGTTTTTCTGGGGACGGGCCTGGACCCTGATTGGCTGGTGCACGCTGCGCGGTGAGTTCCGCCATTTCCGCGTCGACCGCATCCAGCAACTGGATGCGCTGGATGAGCTGTTCCCGGATCAGCCCGGCCGGCGCCTGACGGATTTCTTCGATCAGCTTGAACAGCGCGAAGGCATCAGCGTGCGGCGCGATTAGCGCGGGCGGGGCGTGAGCAATTACTCCGCGGCAGCGACAACTTCAACCAGGCAGTCGTAGAAGGTTGCGCCACCGCCCATGTCGGCGAGCGCCTGCGAAGTGACGGCGTTGGCATTGCAGCCATCGCCCGAGAGTTTTTGCCACCAGATCGATGGTGCGCTGACCACGCCCTGGCGCACGCCAGGCGTGTCGGGATGGATGCGCAGCCAGGCATGAAAGGCGCCGCGGGCGTTGAAGATGCGCACCCGTGCGCCATCCTGCAGGCCGCGTGTGGCGGCGTCCTGCGGATGCATGTCCAGCCAGGGTTTGCCTTCGGCCTGGACGAAGCGGGGCAGATTGGCGAAGCTGGAATTGAGGAAGTGGCGCGAGGGCGGGCTGACGAAGGCGAGCGGATACTTTGCGGCCAGTTCCGGATTCGAGTGAGGCCCTTCGTGTGGTGGGACGTAATGCGGCAAGGGGTCCTGTCCTTGCTGGGCCAGGCTGGGTGAATAGAACTCGCATTTGCCGGAGGGGGTCGGGAAACCACCCGCCGCAAAAGGCGCATACGGTGTGGGCACGTTCAGGCGTTGCCAGCCCTGGCGGCGCAAGGTGTCCATGCGGATGTTGCCGCTCTTCGGATGGTCCGGGCGGAAAGCCTGGGCGCCGATGGCTTCGTCGCTCTCGGCGAAACAGGCTTCGGTGAAACCCATGCGCTGCGCCAGTTCGCGGAACACCCAGGTATTCGGCCGGGCTTCGCCGAGCGGGGCGATGGCCGGTTCGTTGACCATCACGTTCAAGTGCCCGTAGGACTTGTGGATGTCCCAGTGTTCCAGCTGGCTGGTGGCCGGCAACAGGATGTCGGCATAGTCGGCGGTGTCGGTCTGGAACAATTCGTGTACGACGCAGAACAGGTCTTCGCGTGCAAAACCGGCGCGCACCCGGTTCGAGTCCGGTGCGACGGCGACCGGATTGGCGTTGTACACCATGATTGCGCGGATCGCCGGATCGTCCGCTTCGAGCAGGGCATCGCCGATGGTGCTCATGTTGATGTGGCGCGGCGGGAAGCGTTCGTCATACGGATAAAGGTCCGGGCGTTCCAGCGCGTGGCTGTCGGTGCCGTAGGTGCCCGAGGTCGATAGCAGGATGCCGCCGTGTGGCCAGCGCCAGTGGCCGGTCAGTGCGGGCAGACAGGCGATTGCGCGCATTGCCGCGCCGCCGCCGGCACAGCGGTTCAGGCCGTAATTGACGCGGATCGCCGCCGGGCGGTCTTCCTGGCCGTATTCATGGGCGAGTTGTTCGATGTCGGCCGCGGCAAGGCCGGTTTCGGCGGCGGCACGCGTGGGCGTCCATTCCGCCACACGGCGTTTCAGGGCGGCGAAACCAGTGGTGTAGCGCGCGATGTAATCCTCGTCGCAGAGGCCGTCGCGGATCAGCACATGCATGATCGCCAGTGCCAGTGCGGCATCGGTGCCGGGCAGCGGGGCGAGATGCCAGTCGGATTTTTCGGCGGTTAGGCTGCGGACCGGGTCGATGCACACGACGCGCGTGCCATGCCGTTTGGCTTCAACGATGCGGGCCCACAGATGCAGGTTGGAGACGACCGGGTTGGCGCCCCAGATCAGGATGTAGCGCGCGCTGGCGAAAGCTTCCGGATCGATGCCCTGGGTCGTGCCGATGGTCGCCTTGTAGCCGACCGCACCGGCCTCGGCGCAGATCGTGCGATCCAGAAAAGAGGCGCCAAGGCGGTGAAAGAAACGCCGGTCCATGGAGCTGCCTTGCACCAGTCCCATGGTGCCTGCGTAGCTGTACGGCAGGATGCTGCGCGGATCGGTGCTGGCAATGCTGCGGAATCTCTCGGCGATGGTGTCCAGCGCCTGTTCCCAGCTGATGCGCTCGAAGCGGCCTTCTCCCTTGGCGCCTACGCGTCGCATCGGGTACAGCAGACGCTGGTCCGAATAGGTGCGTTCCAGATAGTGGGCGACCTTGCTGCACAAGGTGCCGCGGGTGATCGGTACATCGGGCGCTCCCTGGACCCGGATCGCGCGACCGTCTTCCACGCTGATCTGCATGGCGCAGGTGTCGGGGCAATCGTGCGGGCAGACGGCACGGACGATTTGACGTGAAGCAGGTACGCTCATGGCGCGGGATTCCGGCTCAACGCGCCGGGCTGCCGGTCAACTGGATGTAGCGTTCGCGGTCGGCATCGAAGCGGACGCGCAACTGCTCGATGTCACGTTGCTTGCTGCTGATGACGGTGCGGATGGCTTCCAGCTCGGAGGTGTTGACGGCGATGTTGTCGGCAAGCATTTTCGGGAAAGATCCTTTGGCAGGCTTGCTCTTTTCGAGCTTGGCCTGCTGTACCAGCAGGTCCGCTTCGCGGGCCCGGGCGGCTCTCAGTTCGCCTTCGAGATTGCCGATGTCACGGTCGCGCCGACGATCCAGTTCGCCAACGCTGGAATAGGATTCGAGCAACACCTGATCGCGGCGGCGCGCTTCGGCTTCCTTGGCGAGGCGTTCGCGCTGGGCACGCAGTTCGGCATCCTTGCGGGCGCGCTGCTCGGGGGTCAGAGGCGCTTCGACCTCGCGGACCACGCGGCCCCCGGTGATTTCGGAATAAGCCCGGTCGTAGCAGACTTGCGGCAGGCTGTCGCCGCAGGAGCGGCGGCCATTGGTATCGGTGCAACAGAAAGAACGGGTCTGAGCGTGCGCCGCAGAGGTCGTCAGCAGGAGCAGGAAGCCAAGCAGCCAGGGCGCGCGCATCAGGTTCATGTCAGCATACTCCGTAGGTTTGCCGGTACTGTTGTACTGCGGGCAGGAACGTGGCCAGACGCGCATCGGCGCGAATGAACTGCATCAGGTCGTCCAGATTGGCCACGGCGATGACCGGGACGCCAAACGTATCGCGGACTTCCTGTGCGGCGCTTTTCTCGCCGGTTCCGCGTTCCATCCGGTCAATGGCGATGAACACACCAGCCAGCTCGGCGCTGCTGGCACGAATGATTTCAACCGATTCACGCACCGAGGTGCCTGCCGTGATCACGTCATCAATCACGATTACCCGGCCTTTGAGGGGCGCACCGACTAGCGTGCCGCCCTCGCCGTGATCCTTGGCTTCCTTGCGGTTGAAGCAGAAAGGCGTGTTGGCGCCCTGCGCTGCCAGCTGGATGGCGGTGCCGGCAGCCAGGGGAATGCCTTTGTAGGCGGGGCCGAACAGGGTATCGAAGGCGATGCCGGAAGCGCGGATGGCTTGTGCGTAATAACCGCACAGCTCGCCGAAGGATGCTCCGTCGTCGAATTGGGCGGTATTGAAGAAATAGGGTGACAGGCGGCCGGCCTTGGTTTTGAATTCGCCAAAACGCAATGCGCCCATGCGCTCGGCGAGCGCGAGAAAGTTGCGACTAAAATCCACGGTACTTACCGATAACAAGGAAACGCCAAGAATGTTACGCGTCATCACCCTCAACCTCAACGGCATCCGGTCTGCAGCGACCAAAGGTTTCTTCGACTGGCTGGCTGCCCAGAATGCCGATGTGGTCTGCCTGCAGGAGATCAAGGCACAGGAAGCCGATCTCTCCGCCGCAACGCTGAATCCGCCAGGCTGGCATGGGCATTTTCACTATGCCGAGAAAAAGGGGTACAGCGGCGTTGGGATCTATTCGCGTCTCAAGCCCGCGCGCGTGCAAAGCGGAATCGGGGTCGCCGAATTCGATGCGGAAGGGCGTTACCTCCAGGCCGACTTCGATTTGCCCGATGGCCCCTTGTCGGTGGTGTCGCTGTATCTGCCTTCGGGATCGAGTTCGGAGGAGCGCCAGCAGGCCAAGTTCCGTTTCATGGCCGAGTTTGCGCCGCGCATGGCAGCGTTGCATGCGAGTGGCAGGGAGGTCATCATCTGTGGCGACTGGAACATCGCGCACCGTGCGGCGGACCTGAAGAACTGGAAAAGCAACCAGAAGAATTCCGGCTTTCTGCCCGAGGAACGTGAATGGCTGGGCGCGCAGCTTGAGGCCGGCTGGGTCGATGTATATCGCCGGCTCGAACCGGATGCTACCGATGCCTGCTACACCTGGTGGAGCAATCGCGGCCAGGCCTGGGCCAAGAATGTCGGTTGGCGTCTGGATTACCAGCTTGCCACGCCGGGGATGGCCGCACGTGCGGCAAGTGTGGGCGTATTCAAGGATCAGCGCTTCTCGGATCATGCCCCGCTGACGGTGGATTACCTCTGCCAGGTGTGAGACACGCAACAAAACCACAGGCGCGACAGTGCCATAGCACAAGAGTTCCACCGGGCAGGTCGTGCCTAGATTAAAATTATGTAACTTTGCCCAACAGGTTTGCCATGGACACGCTTGAACTACTGCGCGAATTCATTAAACGCCGCGTCACCAATCCGCCGGAGGAAGTCAATCCGGAAAGCCGGCTGGAGGATATCGGTGTCGACTCCCTGACGCTGCTCGACCTGATGTTCGACATGGAGGACAAGTTCGGCGTGCGCATGCCCGACGATCTGCCGCGTCCGGAAACCGTGGCCGAACTGATCGAGATTTTCGAAAAGCTCAAACCGGCCAGTAATGACTGAAGCGAGCTGCCGCCGCGTGGCGGTGACGGGGGTCGGGCTGGTCAATCCCTTCGGGGGCGATACGCAGGATTTCTTCGCGCGACTGATGCGTGGCGAATCTGCCGTGAACCTCTACCATCACCCCGCATCGCCCTCACCCCTGGCCCAGCCGGCGGTGAGCTGCCCATACTTCGATGCCGAGGTGGTGCTCGGGCGCCCGCTGGCGGCCGTGACGGATCGCTACAGCCAGCTTGGCGTGGCGGCGGCGTTCACGGCCTGGGACGATGCCGGCCTGCCGCGCCAGGGAGGCGGTTCCGATGAGTTCGGGGTCTCCTGGGGGACCGGCGTGGGCGGCACGCTGACCTTCGAGAAGGGCTACACCGACTTCTACGTACACAACAAGGATCGCGCGCATCCGCTCTCCGTGGTGCTGGCGATGAACAACGCAGCGGCGTCCCACGTGGCGATTTCGCTGGGATTGGGCAGCGCCTGTCTTTCCTATTCCGTTGCCTGCGCATCCTCCGCGGTAGCCATTGGCGAAGCGATGCGCCGGATCCAGGCCGGCGAATCCCAGCTGGTGGTCGCCGGCGGCTCGGAAGCCCCGCTGTCGTTCTCGGTGATGCGGGCGTGGGAATCCATGCGCGTGGTCGCTCAGGGTAATGCCGAAACCGCCTATCGGGCGTGTCGTCCGTTCCAGGCCGGGCGGACCGGGCTGGTGCTGGGGGAAGGCGGCGCGGCACTGATTCTGGAAGACTGGGATCACGCCGTGGCGCGCGGAGCGCGCATCTATTGCGAGTTGGCCGGTTACGGGCAGAGCTGTGATCACACCCATCTGGTCAAGCCGGATGCCTATGGTCAGACCCGCGCCATGAAGCTGGCGCTGCGCGAAGCCGGGCTGGATCCGGCCGAGGTCGGCTATGTGAATGCGCATGGTACGGCCACCCGCGAGGGCGATCCGACCGAGATCGAAGCCTTGCGCCAGATCTTCGGCGCACACGCGGCAAGCCTGCTGGTGAGTGCGACCAAATCGATGCACGGCCATCTGCTTGGCGCGACCGGCGCCATGGAAGCACTGATCACCGTGCTGGCCCTGGCGCGTGGCGAAGTGCCGCCGACGGCGCATCTGGAAGAGGTCGCTGCTGATTGTCAGGGTGTGCACCATGTGATGGGCACCGGCCTGCATGACGTACCGCTGAGGGCGGCGCTGAGCAATTCCTTTGCGTTTGGCGGCAGCAATGCCGTGCTGGCATTCAAGGCTGTGGCGTGAGCACCTTGCATCCTTCGCGTTTGCTGGACCTGCAGGATATCGCGCCGGCAAAGGCCGGTACCGATCTGCTCGGTTCCGTCTGCTATGGCGTGCCGCTGGCGCAGGACCAGGCGGCGGTCAACGCGCCCTTGCCCGTGCTGCCGGCCGGCGGTGCCACGTACACGACCTGGCTTTCCTCGGGCCCCTTTGTGCAGGGGCAGCAGGGCGCATTGTCCTGGTGCCACAACGAACATGTCTTGTTTGGCAGCATCTGCCTGCGCGAGGCGGATTTTTCCGCGGCGGGCAATGTCAGTGTGCTGCAGCAGTTGAGCCAGGCGGCCTATGAGGCCGTCTTTGCGGCTTTGCAGACCACGGGTTTTGCGTATCTGGCGCGTTGCTGGAATTACCTGCCGCGCATCAATCTGGATGGCGGTGGCCTGGAGCGCTATCGCCAGTTCAATATCGGCCGGCAGGATGCCTTCATCGCCGCAGGTCAGGCCTGGCTGGCAGGTTCGCCCTCGGCGTGTGCGCTGGGCTCTTCCTCAGGCGATTTCATACTGTATTTCCTGGCTTCGCGCGTGGCGCCCTTGGCTATCGAGAACCCGCGGCAGATCAGTGCCTATCGGTATCCGCAGCGCTACGGCCCGCGCAGCCCGACTTTCTCGCGCGCGAGTCTGCTGACCCTGCCCGGTCAGGAAGTGCTGTTCATTTCCGGCACGGCAAGCATTGTCGGGCACGAGAGTCTGCATCCCGGCGACGTGGCGGCCCAGACCGAGGAAACCCTGCGCAATATCGACGTGGTGGTCGAGCAGGCCAATCTCAAGTCTGCACTCGGTGGATTCTCGGCACGTGACCTGATACTGAAGGTATTTGTACGTCATGCTGTGGACCTGCCGGTTGTGGCGGGAATCCTGGCCGAACGTCTGGGCGAGGGGCTGGAGGCGATCTACCTGCAAGCCGACATCTGCCGTGCGGAACTCCTGGTGGAAATCGAGGCCTTCGGTTTCCGGGATGCATTGCCCCCGAAGGAAAACCCATGAACCTGCGACGTTGCTGCTGCCTTGGCTGGCTGGCCCTGGCGCCCACGCTTGGTCTTGCCGAGCAATTGCCGCGTTGGGAACTGGGCATGGGCGTTGGTGGCGTGAGCCTGCCGGACTACCGGGGCTCGGATGAAACGCACAATTACCTGCTGCCTTTCCCTTATGTGGCCTACCGTTTCGAATGGCTCAAGGCCGACCGTAACGGGGTGCGTGCCACCCTGTTCGATTCGGACCGGGTCGAACTGAACCTGAGTCTGGGGGCAACGCCACCGGTCCGCAGCAAGAACAACCGGGCACGCGAAGACATGCCCGACATCAAGCCGATGATCGAGCTGGGCCCGTCGCTGGACTTCAACCTCTGGCGCAGCGAGGGCGGCAGCACCCGACTCAAACTGCTTCTGCCGGTGCGTGGAGCCATTGAGGCGCGCACCAATCCGCGCGTAGCAGGCTGGGTGTTCACACCCAAGCTGAACATCGATTTTCTGGGGCTCGGTCAGCCTGCCGGCTCGAAGGAAGGCTGGAATCTCGGGCTGGTTGCCGGCCCGATGTTTGCCGACCGCCAGCAGAACGCCTATTTTTATTCGGTGGATCAGCAGTACGCGCGCGCCGACCGGCCCGCCTACCAGGCACGCGGGGGTTATGCTGGAAGCCAGTTCCTGGCGTCGCTGTCGCGCCGTTACGGGGATCTCTGGGTGGGCGCTTATGCCCGGTGGGATAGCTTGCGCGGCGCGGTGTTTGAAGACAGCCCGCTGGTCAAACGCTCATCCTATGTGACGTATGGCTTTGGCCTGACCTGGACCTTTGCCAAATCCTCCGAGCTGGTTAACGTGGGCGAGGACTGAAGGTTTTCATGTTCGCTTGCTTGTACCGTTCACTGCGCCGGGCGCATGCCTATCTTGCGCTGCGGGTCGGCTTGGCCACGCTGGCCATCGGCTGTGTGCTCTGGGCCCTGGCGACCTTGCCGCTGAATCTGGTCCTGCATGGCCGGCGCGGCATCTGGCTGGGTCGCTGGGTCGCCTGCCTGGGGTTCCGTGCCTATATCTGGTGGCTGAAAGTGATCTGCGTCGGGCGTTTCGACCTCAAGGCACTGGATGCCCTGCGCAATGCCGGTCCGCTGATCATCGCCCCGAATCATCCGGGCTTGCTGGATGCCGTGATGGTCATCTCGCGCCTGCCGAACGTGGCTTGTGTGCTCAAGGCCAGCCTGCTCGACAACATCCTGTGGGGCGCCGGTTCGCGCCTGGCCGGTTACGTTCGCAACGATTGGTTCATCGGCTCGATCAACCTGGCCGTGGCGGAGCTGCATCAGGGCAGCCAGTTGCTGCTGTTCCCCGAGGGGACGCGCACCGAAGCGCCGCCGCGGCTCAACAATTTCCGCGCTGGCGTGGCCTATGTTGCGCATCGTGCTGGCGTGCCGATCCAGACCGTGCTGATCGAGCAGGACACGCGTTTCCTCGGCAAGGGCTGGCCCCTGTTCAAACGTCCGGAGATGCCGATGCATTTCCGCGTGCGGCTGGGCGAACGTTTCGACCCGCCCGACAACCCCGAAGCGTTTACGCATACCCTGCAGGATTATTTCGCACGCGAATTGTGTGCGTCCTCCTCCAAGGTCTGAACCGATGTCCGCCCTGTCCACGAGCCACCTCGTCCTGATTCCCAGCTATAACCCCGGCGCCAAGGTCTTCGAGACCGTGCGCGCGGCGCGGGCGCAGTGGGCGCCCGTGTGGGTCGTGGTCGATGGGAGTACCGACGGCACCACGCAGACCCTGCTGGCGATGGCGGTGGAAGATCCGGCGCTGCGTGTGCTGGTCCTGGCCGAGAACAGCGGCAAAGGTGCGGCGGTGCTGCATGGGCTGGACGAAGCCGCGCGGCTGGGCTTCTCCCATGTCTTGTGCATGGATTCGGATGGCCAGCACCCTGCTGACCTGATTCCTGCGTTCATGGCGGCTTCACAGCAGGCGCCCGGTGCGATGGTGCTGGGGGTGCCGGTCTTCGATGCCAGTGCGCCGGCACTGCGCGTGAAGGGCCGCAAGATTTCAAACTGGTGGGCCAACCTCGAAACCCTGTGGAGCGGCATCGGCGATTCGCTGTACGGTTTTCGTGTCTATCCGGTCGAGCCCTTGCGTGCGGTCATGCGTGGCCAGCGCTGGATGCGGCGCTTCGATTTCGATCCCGAAGCCGTGGTGCGCCTGTGCTGGCGTGGCGTGCGGCCGCTCAATCTGGCGGCACCCGTCAAATACCTGAGCCCCGCAGAAGGCGGCGTCTCCCATTTCAATTACTGGCGCGACAACCGCCTGCTCACCTGGATGCACATCCGGCTGATGCTGGGCTTTGTCCTGCGGCTGCCCCAGCTCCTCTTTCGCAAACTCACCGGTACGACCCCATGAACGCCGATTCCAGGAATCTGCCCGCAGCCCAGGCCCCCCACGTCCCGCTTACCGATTACTACGCCAGCGAGCAGGAGCGCGCTGGATTCGTCCGCAAGATGTTCGACACCACGGCCGAAGACTACGACCGCATGGAACACATCCTGGGGTTCGGGACGGGGGTTCAGTATCGCAGCGAGGCGCTCGAACGTGCCGGCCTCAAAGCGGGTATGCGCATTGTTGATGTGGGCGTGGGCACCGGACTTGTGGCGCGCGGCGCAGCACGCATCGTGGGTGATGCAACGCTGGTTACTGGCGTTGACCCCAGTCCCGGCATGATGGCCAATGCCAAGGTGCCGGCCGGAGTGGGACTGGTTGAAGGACGCGCCGAAGCGATTCCTTTCCCGGACGCGCATTTCGACTTCCTCAGCATGGGCTATGCGCTGCGTCATATCAGTGACCTGTCTGCCGCTTTCGCCGAATTCCATCGCGTCATGAAACCGGGGGCCCGGCTCTGCTTGCTGGAGATCACCTGTCCGGAAAGTGCCTGGGGCAAGTTCCTGCTCAAGGTTTACATGAAAGGCTTCGTGCCCTTGCTTGCCTTGCTGGTCGGCCGCCAGAAGAACACCCGCCAGCTCTGGCGTTATTACTGGGACACCATCGAGGCCTGCGTGCCGCCCAAGCAGGTGGTCGCGACCCTGGAAGCCGCCGGCTTCATCGCGGTGCGCCGGCATATCGAGCACAAGGGGCTTTCCATTCTCGCCGAATATCAGGCGACCAAGCCCGAATAAATCGTCATGCAGGATGGAAAAAGCCCGCCGGATCGCATGATCCGGCGGGCTTTTTTACGTGCGCGAGGCGCGGCGATCAGAAGCGGGCTTCAGCACCGGCATACAGCAGACCGTAGTCCGCCGTCTTCTTGAACTTGGTGCCGTCGGTGCGTTCGATTTCATAGTCGGCGCCGCCAAAATGCTCGTAAGCCGCACGCAAGGCAACATGCTTGCTGAAGTACCAATGCGCGCCAATGGCGCCCATGATCACGGCTTTCTTGGTGGTTTTCTCCGGCAGCACCGAGCAGGCCAGATCCAGGCAGCTGTACTTCTGCGAAACCAGGCCCACGCCGAGTTTGCCATCCAGGCTGAAGCTGTCACCCAATGGGTAACTGCCTACCGCGCCGATGGAGAAAGCCTTGGCGTCGAGGGAATCACTGATGCTTGTCCCCGATGCATCATGACCCGAGGCCTTGTATTTGCCGAAATCGATGTAGCTGGCTTCGAGTGCAAAATTCTTGTTGAAGGCATATCCGCCGAACAGGATGTAAGTGCCTTTGCTGGTGTCTTTCTTGTCGACCGTGGCGTAGTCCGCGAAGGTCTGGGTCAGACGCTCGGCTGCATTGGTGCGGGTGATGCCACCGCCAACGCCCAGATAGACTTCTGCCGAGGCGGCAGAACTCAGGATGGTCAGGCTTGCTGCCAGCACAAATTTCATGTTCATCGATGCGGACTCCTTGATAGGTTGCATGGGTACTTCAGTTTTTCGCGCATATTGTAATGGGATAAGCGCGCCAAAGCTTCTTCCGGCGCCGGATTCTCAAATTATTAACGGAAGTGTCGCTTTCAGATCATGCCGCCGTTGATGGAGATGATCTGTCCGGTGATGTAGGCCGCGGCATCCGAGGCGAGGAAGGCGACCAGTCCGGCCACTTCTTCCGGCTTGCCGGCACGCTTCATGGGAACGAGCTGTTTGATCGCGGTTTCGTCGAACACGTCCCTGGTCATGTCGGAGGTGATGATGCCGGGGGCCACGGCATTCACGGTGATGCTGCGGCTGGCCAGCTCCAGAGAGAGCGATTTCGTAGCGGCATGCAAGGCGCCCTTGGCGGCCGCGTAATTTACCTGGCCGCGGTTGCCGGTAAGGCCGGCAATCGACGAGATGGTGATGATGCGTCCCCAGCGCGAGCGGATCATCGGCATCGTGAGCGGCTGGGTGACGTTGAAGAACCCGTTGAGCGATACGTCGATGACGCTGTCCCACTGCTCGCGGCGCATGCCGGGGAATACCGCATCGTCGTGGATGCCGGCGTTGTTGACCAGCACCTGGATCGGTCCCGCCGCCAGAACCGATTCGAGCGCGGCCTGGGCGGCCGCACCATCGGAAACATCGAACTGCAGCGCTTCGGCAGAGAACCCTTGTGCGCGCAATGCCGCTGCTAGATGTTCAGCGGCAGCGAGGTTCTTGTTGGCGTGGATGATGACGTGCAAACCATCCTCGGCAAGTTTGCGCGAGATGGCTGCGCCGATGGCGCCACTGCCGCCGGTGATGAGGGCACGTTTCATGTCTGGATTCCTGGCTTATCGAGGGGCCGCTGTGGGAGCGACGTCCACGTCGCGATTGAAGGTATCGCGACGTGGACGTCGCTCCCACAATGTTCATTACGATCTGTCCGCATCCAGCATCACACTCGCGCGCCCGGCGAGCAGTAGCGTGCCGGCGGTACTCAGGCGGAAACTGTAGAGCATGGCATTGCCATCGCCCGAGAGACGCTCGGCGTGGATGTCGAGTGCTGCGTGCCCGTCGAGACGGTCGGTGTGGAATTCGACTTCGCGCACGCTGGTCAGAAAGCCGGCGCCCGGGGCTTCGTCTTTGTTCGCGGTCAGTGCGCCATGCACGGCCATCGCCTGGGCAGCGTATTCGATGCCATTGGCAATCCCAAGCCGGCTACCTGCGCGCAGCGGATTCGTCGCCAATTGCTGGCTGCTGGCGACGCAATGGATGGCCGTATCGGACCAGCTCACGACGCCATCGAGCAGGCACATGTCAGCGGAATGCGGGATGCGCGCGCTGATCTCCGCACGGTTGAGCGCGTGGCTCACGCACCAACCTCGATGGCGAGGCTCAGGTCGTGCAGGTAGTCGATCACCACCCGGCCGGTTTCGCCACGTGCCAGCAGTTGCAGCAGAGGCAGGGCGCGCGCGGTGGGGATGCTCTGGCGCAGGCCTTCGAGCGTCGCGTCGGCGCAGACATCGGGCGCTTCGTCACCGAGTGCGATGCTCAGGCTGGCGAAGCTGGCGGCACTGCGTTCGGGCCGTAGCAGCAATGCAATGCCCAGCGGGTAAGGAATCGGGCGCAGGCTTGCCAGTGGCTCCGGGAAGGGCGTGTCATAGGCCAGCAGCAGGCAGGGCTGCTGACTGGCCAGTGCCTGTGTTGCCGCTTCGAGCAGGCCGGCGCCGAAGGTGGCATCCAGCGCGCACAGGCTGGTTGAGGGCGCGTGGCAGCCGGTGGCGATGCCCCAGTAACCAGAGGGGGCGTTGTGCACCGAGTTGTGGAAACGCGTCGGCGAGATCTGGCGATCCTCCGAGGCGAGGGTTTCGAGGATGGCGTGGCAGTTGTCGCAGTCGCCATCCGTGGAGGAAAACACCGCGGGCAGGGTGGCGGCATCGGCGCCGGCATGGCGCACCGCTTCGAAGCCGATGGCCATCGAGAGTTTGATCGGCACGCCGACACGCCGGCGTTCGGCACTCGGCAGGGCTTCGGCCGCTGGCAGCACGGTGGGGGCCAGAACGAGCGCTGAACTGCCCGCCAAAATGGCGCGACTGGCTTCCCAGCCAGCCATGCCAGGGCCGCACAGGCCGATGCCATCCAGATAGAGTTTCAGGGCGCTCATGCCGTCACCTTGCTGAGAATGAGGCTGCAGTTGCTTCCGCCGAAGCCGAAGGAGTTCGACAGGACGTGGCGCATCGGCGCATCGAGATTGGCAAGCAGGTAATGGCTGGCTAGACGCGGATCAAGCTCGGTGGTGCCGACGCCGCCCGGCGCGAAGTCGTGCTGCAGGGCCAGGGCACAGATGATGGCTTCCGCGCCACCGGCCGCGCCCAGGGTGTGACCGGTATGGCCCTTGGTCGAGCTGCACGGTGTCTGCGTGCCGAACACGGCGCTCACGCCCTTGTCTTCGGCGGCGTCGTTGCTCGGCGTCGAGGTGCCGTGCAGGTTGATGTAGTCGATGTCCGTCGCCGCGAGGCCGGCCATGTCGAGTGCTGCTTGCATGGCCAGACGGGCGCCGAGCCCCTCGGGATGGGGCGAGGACATGTGGTGTGCATCGCTCGATTCGCCGACACCGCTCAGGACGATGTCGCCGGGCTGTGCCTGCTCGCCACGTTCGAGCAGGATGAAGGCGGCTGCTTCGCCGATCGAGATGCCATCGCGATGCGCATCGAAAGGCTTGCAGGCGTTGGCCGACACCAGTTGCAGCGAGTTGAAGCCGTAGAGCGTGGTCAGGCACAGGGAATCGACGCCGCCCACGATGGCCGCATCGATCAGCCCGGCGGCGATCATGCGCTGGGCACTGCCGAAGACCTTGGCGCTCGACGAACAGGCCGTGGAGATCGCGAAGGCCGGGCCGCTCAGGGCGAAATAGTGGCGCACGAAATCGGCAATCGAGTAGCTGTTCTGCGTGTGGTGATAATCGTGGTCGGCGGGGAGTGCACCGGTTTCCGGGTCGCGCTGGCGATAGGCCACTTCGCTGCTGAGGATGCCCGAGGTGCTGGTCCCCAGAAAGATGCCGACGCGGCGGGCACCGTACCGGCCGATGGCCGCCTGCACGGCCTGGCTGAAACCATCGGTTTCGAGGGCGCGTTGGGCCAGGCGGTTGTTGCGGCAATCGAATTGCGCCAGATCGCTGCGCACGCTGAAATCATCGAGGCCCGGCACTTCGCCGATGCAGGTGTCGATATCGACGGTTTCCCAATGCGTGCGCGCCAGCCCGCTGCGTTGTGCGCGCAGCGCAGCCAGTGTCGGCGCCAGACCGGCACCCAGTGCGCTGATCAGGGTGTAGGAAGAAAGTCGCAGGGCGTGCACAGGGACTCCAGATGAAAATTCAGGCTGGATTTTAACCGATGCGGGCCGGGTTCCCCGTGTGCTCGCCCGGGTGTCCCGGCAATTTGGCCACCAGCATGATGTTGGCAAACGGATTGGCGCCGTTCATGGGCTGGGTGCGGACTTCAAAACCGCGCGCTTCGAGGATCCGGACCCATTCCTGGATCGGCCGGCACCACATGCGTGGCAGGCGGTGGCCCTGAACGAAAGAGATGCTGCGGTCGACGATCTGGCTCAGGAAGAAGCGCAAACCGGCTCCGGCATCGCCGACACGGGTCAGGAACAGACCGCCGGGGCCGAGGGCCGCACGGATCTGGTCGAGGACCACATCCTGTTCGGCGTAGTTCACGTAATGCAGGGCATCGAGAATTGCCACCACATCGAGCTGGCTCAGGTCAGCTTGGCGCAAGTCCCCCTGGGCGAGGCTCGCCCGGCCCGGATAGATAGGCTGCAGCGCCCGGTTGCCGGCCTCGGCTTCGCGCCCCATCAATTCCAGCCCGCGAAAACGCAGGCCGGTCGGGGGCGGTGCGGCATCCGCAGGCCAGCCGCCGTCCAGGAAGAGCTTCTCGGCCGCGAGGAACCACGCTGCGAGCAAGCCCCGGCCGCAGCCCAGATCGATGATGCGCGCATCCGACGGGAAGATCTGCTCGTCGAGCAGTGCGGCAAAGATCGGGTCCCCGCCGAGTTTGCCGTGTCCCCAGTAGTAATGGACGATGCCGACGGACTTGAAGGGCAGGGTGGCGAGATGGATGAGCTGCTTTTTCAGGGAACGCTTCATGACGGATCGACGGGCAAGGAAACGGGAGTCAGCTGGCGCGCGGCCAGCAGTTCAAGCAGGCGTGGCAGCACGGCCAGGATCACCGCTTCGCCGGTGGCCGTGCGGGCTGCATTGCCATCGTGCAGCAACAGGATGTCGCCAGCGGCAAGCTGCCGGGTCAGGCGTGCAAAGACACAGTCGGCGTCTCCGCTCCGGGTGTCGTAACCGCGGCGTGTCCAGCTTGCCAGACGCATGTCGAGACGACGCAGGACCGGGTCGAGAAAGGGATTGCGCAAGCCGGCCAGCGCCCGGAAATGGCAGGGCAGCTGTCCGCTCAGGCGGGCCAGGGTGGCTTGCGCTTCGCCGACTTCGTGCAGCCAGGCGCCCGGGCCGTAGAACGAAGCGTGTTTGCGGTGATGCTGGCCGTGGTTCTCGATGCGGTGTCCGCCCGCAACGATGGCGCGGATGAGTTCGGGATGGGCCGCCGCACGTTCGCCAATGCAGAAGAAGCTGGCCCGTGCGCCGTGGCGGGCAAGGATTTCCAGCACGCGTGGCGTCACTTCGGGATCGGGCCCGTCATCAATCGTGAGGGCGACTTCGCCGCGGGCCCTGCTGGCGGCTGGCAGACGGGTGAGGTTGGGGCCGAGCAGACGGCTGCGTGGCAGCAGACCCGCCGCCACGACACTGGCGTGGCTGGTCAGCAAAATCCCGAGTGCCCATGGCCAGGTTGCCGGGTGGAAGTACCACAGCGCAAGCGCGCCGGCATGGATCAGCACGGAGAGCAGGAGGAAGGGCGACGGGCGCCAGGACCGGGATGGCTTCATCCGCACGCTCCGATGGCTGCGCGGCAAGGCAGCGGCGCCTCTTCCAGCCAGGCAGACCAGAGTGTCCGCCAGACCGGCCAGTCATGGCCGCCGGGCTGATACGTCACGCGCTCGGCTGGCAGCAAGTCGGCGAGCAGACGCTGGTTGCGGATGAAACGGTCTTCGCTGCCGCAACCAAAACTCACCGGCAGGGGCGAATCGGCCGCTTGCTGCGCGACCAGCCAGCGCCAGATGACGCGTTCATCACCGAGCTCGGCTGCCGGCGTTTGTGCCCAGGCGTGCGGGCCACCTGCCGTGCGGATTTCGGCAACGATGTCGGCGGTGCCGGGATAAGGCGCGAGCAGATGGATGCCGGCCAGGCCGGCGGCGTGTTCCGCGGCATACAGCAAGGCATTCAGACCGCCGAGCGAGATCCCGGCCAGCCAGATGTCTCGATAGCCTGCCTGCCGTGCCGGCAGGATCACCCGTTCATGCAGGGTGCTGGCGACCGTCCGCGCCATGACATGGGTGTAATTCAGGTCGGCGACCAGGATGTCGGCTTCGATGTCGCGACTGCGCACGGCCTCGATGAAGCCATGGCGGGCGAAATCCTCCAGCTCGGTGTGGGCGCCGGGCAGCAGCACCAGCAACGTGTCCGGGCGCGACGCGAGGCAATCAGTCAGCGTGCGCATCTGCCGGAGCCTTGCTGGCGAGGATTGCCGCGGAAACGAGGGCGAGGAAAGTGCCGGGGCCGACGGTGCTGCCCAGATACGAGAGTACGGGGACTTCCGACAGGGCGAGGACGCCGAAGCTGCCCACTGCCGTGAGGTTCGCCACCACGATGGAAATCTGTACCTGGCGTTGCTGCGCCGGGTTGCCGGTGTGGCTGCCCGCGTCGAAGAACAGCGTGTAGTTGCGGCCGATGGCGACCACCAGCAACAGCCCGATCAGATGCAGGATGGTCAGCGTGATGCCGCACAGGAGCAGGCCGGCCGTCACACCGATCACCGCGCAGGCCAGTGGCGCGGTGGCACGCAAGGCGCGGGGCAGGGAACGCAAGGCGAACAGCAGGAGCAGGAAGATCACGAGCATGCCGCCGCCGACCAGCAGCTTGGCCTCGTTGAGATAGCTGGAGAACAGGCTGGTCGATTCTTCGAGGATGTCCAGCACGGTGACCTCCTTGAGGCCGGCCGCGTGGATGGCCGCATCCAGGGCCGGGATGTCGATGAGTTCCTGACCGGCGGGCGCACGCAGCGGGACCAGCACCAGCACGTCATGGGCGCGTTGCACCAGCAGCGAATCGACGCCCAGCGCGGCAGATGTGCCGGCGAGATCCTTGCGGGTGAGCAAGGCGTGCTGGCGGGTGTTCTGCACATCGGTGATGAAGCCTTCCAGGCGTGCGGGCTGGATGGGCTGGTCGCGCAGCGCCTTGGCGAGACGGGCGCGCAGCGTGGCTTCGTCCGGCAGGGCGGCACGGCGCGCGGCCTGGACCTGCTGGCTCGGCAGGAATTGCGCGGGCGAGGTGAAGCCGGCCAGCTTGCCCGCGGCGACCTGGGCTTGCAGCACCGCACCCAGGGCTTCGGCAGCTTGCAGGGCGGTTTCGGAATCCGGCGCGGCGAGCGCGGCGATGTAGCGCATGTCCGGTGCGCCCATCTCGTTGCGCAGCGACAGATCCAGCGCCTGCTCTGCCGGCGTGACCGGGCTGAGGGCGTTGAGCTGGCGATTCCAGATCGCATCGCCCTGCCAGGCAACCCAGACGCCGGCACTGACCACGGCGACCAGCAGCAGCGGGCGCAGGTGGCGGGCGAAACGGAAGGCGCGGTCGACCTGACGGGCCGGGCCGGCGAGATCGCGCAGCTTGAGTTGCTGCGGCATCAGGCCGGGCAACACATAGCGGGCAGTCAGGGCCGCGGCGATCAGACCGGCAATCGAGTACACGCCCAGCTGCGCCAGACCGGGGAAGCCGGAGACCAGCAGGACGGAGAAACCGGCCAGCGAACACAATACGCCGAGGCCCATGGTGCGCCAGAAGCGGCGGGCTTCGATGCCGGCCGCGCGCTGGATGAACAGGTAGATCGAGTAATCCACCGATTCGCCGATCAGGGTGCTGCCGAAGGCCAGGGTCAGGCCGTGGATGTTGCCGAAGCTCAGGCTGACGGCACTCACCCCGGCGAGGACGCCCGAAGCCACCGGCAGCAGGCCCAGGATCAGCAGGCGTGGCGAACGGTAGATGGTGAGCAGCAGGCCGATGACCAGCACCGTGCTGAACAGCGCAAGGCGATGGATGTCGCCCTGGATGCGCTCGCGCGAGGCGACCGACATCACGCTCGTGCCGCTCATGAGCAGACGGGTGTCCGCTGCACGCCCGGGGATGTGCGCGAAGGCGCTGCGGATGCTGTCCAGGGCCCGGGCCTGGGCATCGGTGTCCGAGCCTTCGGCGCCAGTCTGGATCAGCAGCAGGGCGCGTGTGCCATCGCGCGAGGCCCAGGCGCCTTCCAGCTGGCGGGGATGATTGTCGCCGGAGAATTGCTCCAGCAGGCTCAGGGTCTCGCCGGTCGGGTCATGCGGCAGCAGCTTTTTCAGCATCAGACCGGCATTGCCGGAGAGGGCTTCGAGCGAGCGTTCGATGGCTCCCTGCAAGCCTTCGGCGCTGAAGCGTTCCGCCGTGACGGCAGGGCTGAGGAGGTAGCGGTTGTCGAAGAAGTACGCACGGTCGCGTGCTTCGGTGGCGGCTTCGCCGTTCTGCACGCCGATGAAGGCGGGATCGGTCCGCAGGCGCGCGGCCAGTTCGCGGGACAGGCGGGCCCGCTCGGCGGCGTCGCCCCCTTCGATCCCGACCATGATCAGACGAGCGATGATGCCGTCGCGCAGCTGTTCGATGAGCATCTGCTGGCGGGCATTCGGCGCCCGCGGCATGAATGCCGTCAGGTCCGCCACAAAGCGGGTCTGCGCGATCACCGCGATGCAGGCGGCGAGGGCGAGAAACCAGAGGGCGAGCGGTAGCAGACGACGGTTCATTACTGGGCAGCCACCTTGGTGACGAGCATCTCGGAGCGGTCACCATCCGGCAGGTCGAAGTCGATGCGCCGGATTTCGCCCTGGGTACCATTGACGACGATGCGGGAGACCAGATCGCTCATGCGCGAATACTTTGGCAGCAGGATCAGTTGCCACTTTTCCTGTGTGCCATTCAGGGTGAGCCGGTAGACCTTTTCCAGTGCCGATTTGTCGCCGGCCAGTGTGCCCCGGATGCTTTCGACGAAGGCGGCGGCTTCCGGATAATCCTGCAGATTCAGACTCAGGCGTGCCTTGTCGGGGCGGTCGATGGTCAGGCGCTGGCCATCGAGAACCAGGCTTTCGGCGCGCGGCTTGAGGGTGCGTTTCTCCAGCTTGTCGGGGGCCGTGAAGAACAGCTCGCCGGAGGAGACGACTGGTTTGTCGACGATGCCGATGTACTTCTTCTCGACGAAGGAAGCGTGCCCGCTCTTGCTCAGGGCCAGCTGCTGCATCAGCGTGTTGATCTGCCAGTCGGCTGCCAGGCTGTTGGCCGCGAGCAGGCCGGTGAGCAGGGCGGCCAGGATGTGTCGGAATTCAGGCTTGATCATGACGACCGGATTCCCAGAAATCGTAGAAATTGAACCAGTTGTAAGGCTGGTTGCGGCAGTGTTTCTCCAGCACGGCCACGTAGCGTTCCATCGCGGCGCGGACAGCGGCCGGGCGTTGTTCGCACGTCACGCCATTGAAGTCGGCGATCTGTTCGAAATGTACCGCGTAACAGCGGCCGCCGCGATACAGACCCACCATGAAGAAAACCGGACGGCCCAGCATCGCGGCCATGCGGAACGGTCCGGTCGGGAAATGCGCTGGCGCGCCCAGAAAGGACACGGACTGGTAACGGTCTGCCCCCGTGGCACGGTCGGCGAGGATGCCGACCATCGCGCCTTCTTCCAGTTTGTGGTGGATCGTCAGCATCGAATCGAGCTGCCCGAGAGCAATGATGTCCTGCATGGCCTGCGGATTGATCGCGGCCAGTGTGCTGGTGATCTGGCGCGCGTTGTCGGCATACATCGCCATGCAGATCTTGAGGTGGGACTTGCTGCGCGCCAGCGTGCGCATGATTTCGAAACTACCGAGATGCGCGCCGAACAGGAACAGCCCGCCGGCCTCTGCAAGCTTGGCATAGAGCGCCTCGTCGCCGTGCCACTGGATGTCAAAAACGTCCTCGCGGTCGCGGATCAGGAACAGCCGGTCGTGGATCGTGCTCGAAAAGACCAGGATATGGCGGTACAGGTCCAGCCAGTTCGCCGGACGGCCCAGTGCCCGGTTCAGGTACTGGCGCGAAGCCGAGCGCGCGGCCGGTGCCGTGAGCAGGAAGTACAGCGCGATCCCGTACACGATCAGTCGCGACAGCGGACGCCCGAGATGCAGGGAGAGTCCGCTCATCACGCGCAGCCAGAACAGGCTGCCGCGTTCTTCCCGGCGCATCCACTCCGGTTTTCCGGACACGGCGCGGGGCGGGTCGGCGGGCGCGTTCATGCGGCCTGATCCATCAGGGTGAAACGCAGGCTGGCCACCTTGCGGTCTGCCGCACGGATCTCGCCGCGCACGCCGGATGCAGCGGGATCATAGTCCAGCCACAAAGCCTCGCCGGGGCTCACCGGGCTGAGGAACTTGGCCATGGCGATGCCGCGGATGCGGCGTTGCGTGGCCGCTTCGATCAGCAACTGGGCCTGGTCGAGCAGGACCACGCCGGGCACGATGGGACGCCCCGGGAAATGGCCCGCGAAAGCCGGATGATCGGCCGGGATGGACAGGGGCAGGGTATGCATTCAGGCCCCGGCATCCAGATGGGTGGCGATCAGCCCGGCCAGTGCTGCGGCCGGAATCTTGCCGGTGGCATTGCGCGGCAGGCTGTCGACGAAAATGATCGGACGAGGCAGGAAGACCGCGTCCACGTAGGCACGCAAGCCTTGCTGGATTTCGCGGGCGGTGACGCCGGGCGCCACCACGAAGGCGGCGAGCCGGCTGGCCTCGCCATCATGCGGCAGGCAGAAAGCGGCATCACGCACGCCCGGCAGACGCAGGATCACGTTGTTGAGGAAGGCCAGCGAACTGCGTTTGCCGGCGATGTTGATCATGTCGGCACCACGCCCGAGCAGATGGAAATGCTGCGCATCGAGCAGCTCCAGCACATCGCCCAGGACGATGTCCTGCTCCGTGTAAGCGCCGCTGGCGATGGTGGTTTCGCCCTCGCGGATCAGTGAAATTTCCGGGAACAGCGTCCATTGCTCGGTCCGGGTCGGTATCCGGGTTGCCATCTGGCCGGTCTCGGTCGACCCGTAGATCTCCAGGACCGGCGCATCCAGCTGGCGCTCGGCTTGCAGGGCCAGCTCACGCGTGAGCGGCGCGGTGGCCGAGACCAGCGCGGCCAAGGGCGGGATGGGGATCTGGGCTTCGAGCAGGTTGCGCAGATGGAAGGGCGTGGTCACCAGAAAGCGGGGCGTTGGCAGTGCTTCCAGTGCCGCCGCGACGTCGGCCGGGAAATAAGGTCGTTCGGCACACAGGATGCCGCCGCCCAGCAACGGCAGCAGCACGCTGGATTCCAGCCCGTACATGTGCTGGAAAGGTACCGTGCCGAGCACCGCACAAGGCCCGCCGGTTTCCGCCCAGATGCGCGCAGCGCCGGCACGCGTGATGTTGACGAGCCGGCCGAAGCGCTTGATATGGGGCTGCGGGGTCCCGGTCGACCCGGAGGTGAACACGAGCGCGACCGGTTGATCCGCCGCGATCTGCGGCATCGGCGGGAGCGTCGGGCTGGGCATGGGCGGGCGGGGTTCGACCCGCAGCAACTCGAAGCCGGACGGCACGTCCGCGTGATCATGCAGGCACAGCAGATCGGGGTGCTGCGCCTGCAGGGCATGCAGGCTTTCCGGTGCGGTCGAATTGGGCAGCAGGCTCAGGTTGCCGCGGACAATCCCCGCGAACAGGCCGAGCGCAAACAGGTAGCGGTCCTGGCACAGATTCAGCAGCGGCCGGTCGGCTGGCAGGCGTTGAGCCAGGCCCAGCACATCGTGCAGGAACACGGCGCGATTGATCGCTTGCCCCTGGCGGAAAGCGACAATCTGGTGTGCCGGTAGATCGGGCAGGAGCGGCAAGGTCGTCATGGCAGGCTCAGCGCGGCGTGGTGCGTTGCGAATACTCGCGGTAGGCTCGGATGGTCTGGGCGATGGAAATGTGCTGGCGTTGCGGCAGGGCGCGCAGGCGGACGAGGTACTCGATGACGAAAATCGCACCGATCAGTACCGGAGTCAGCAGATTGGCAAAGATCGACCAGGCTTCCCGTGGTCCGAAGAAGAACAGCAGGATCGAAACCGTGGCTGCCGCCGCAAAGTAGATCGTCCACACCAGCGTGACCTTCCAGGCATAGCGGAAAAACGCATCGTTGAGCGGTTCCGGATAGACGAAGCACGAAATCCGCGAGCACAGGGCGCCTGCGTAACCATGGCTGAGCGTGCGCCCGAACATCACCCCGAGCATGATATGCATGCCGGCATGCTGGATGAGATAGACCCAGGCGGTGTTGCTGCGCAGGAAGTCGATTTCCAGCACCATGCCGATCAGGCATGCCGCACACAGCAGTTGCAGCCCGACCGAACGGGAGTGCCAGACGAGCACCACCGCGCTGGCCGTCAGCGGGGCGAGCCCCATGATGATGCTTACTAGCGGCGGGTCGGCAGAGATCGAGGCCAGATGCCCCAACCACAGGTAAGCCGCGCCGAACAAAGCTGCCAGTCCCAGGCGCAGCACCTGCTTGCCGGACATCACTTGGTCCGGTGAGCCGCGATGTAGTCGGTCAGGCTGCGCAGTGAACCGAAGATGCGGAAATTGTCTTCACTGTCGGCTTTGAGCTGGAAGCCGAAGCGCTTGGAAATGACCAGTGCCACTTCCAGGATGTCGATCGAATCCAGCCCGAGGCCTTCGTCGCCGTACAAGGCATCTTCGGCCTTGATCTCGTCCGGGTTGTTGTCCAGATTCAGGGCGCTGACGATCATTGCGGCAACTTCGCGCTCAAGCGCGGTGTCGGGTGCGGCGGCCGAGGATTGTTCTTGACTCATGCTTGGGCGAATTCGGGTTGAACAGAGCGTCGGGATTATAGCGAATCAAGGCCCTAGCCGTTTGATTCACTGCGGTTTTCATCGATTTCGCGGGGTTTGGCGCCCGGGATCCCGGCGCGTATCCCGGATTTGCTGCGGCAGATCAGTCATTGAGCCGTCTAAACCGCTAGAATCGGCCGCTTTCCTCTCCAGGCGGAGACTCTCATGGACAAGCAAAACGAAAATCTGCAGGACGCCAAACAAGCCATGGCGGAGGCAGATTGCCTGGTCGACAACGCCCAGGTCGAGGCCGCGCTGGATGCGCTGGCCGCCGCCATCACGGCGCAACTGGCCGACAGCAACCCGCTGGTCTATGTAGTCATGAACGGGGGGCTGGTACTGGCCGGGCGTCTGCTGCCCAAGCTGAACTTCCCGCTCGAAGTCGCGTATCTGCACGCCTCCCGCTACGGCCATGCCCTCAACGGCACTTTGCTGGACTGGCGTGTGCGCCCGACCCAGGACCTGCGCGACCGTACGGTCCTGATCCTCGACGATATCCTCGATGAAGGCTGGACCCTGCAGGCCATCCTCGAATACTTCAAGAGCGAGGGTGCGGCGGATGTGCGCTCCGCCGTGCTGATTCACAAGGATCACCAGCGCAAGGCCTATCCCGGCATGCGCGCCGATTTCACCGGACTGGATGTGGCGGACCGTTTCCTGTTCGGCTGCGGCATGGACTACAAGGGCTACTGGCGCAACGCGCCGGGGATCTACGCGCTCAAGGGGCACTAGTCGGCGGCCGGACGCCCGTGCCAAGTGCGGGACGAACTTGGCCTTGGGTTAGAATCCGCGTCCACCCCATTTCATCGAATCCGAGGTCAGGCCCGTGAACGCACCCACTCCACTCCGTGACATTTCCACCCAGACGCTGTTTCGCCCAGGCGACATCTTTGTCCTCTTCGGCGAACTGTTCGGGCGCGGCTACGCCAACGGGCTGGTAAACGAAGCCCGTGCCGCCGGCATGACCCTGATCGGCATGACCGTTGGCCGCCGCGATGCGGATGGCACCTTGCGCCGCCTGAACGACGAAGAACTCGCTGCGGCGGAAGCCAATCTCGGCGGCAAAATCATCAATGTGCCGATGATGGCCGGCTTCGATCTGGATGCACCGGCAGGCACGCCCACCGTGACCAGTCTCGTCAACGAGATGGGGCTCAAGACCTGGCAGGAGGACAAGCTCGACTGGACCCATGTGGAAGCCTGCCGAGAAGTCGGCGTGGCGCGCTTCAAGGCCGCCGTGGCGGAAGCCATGGCCCAGCTCGATGGCATGATCCCGGCCGGCGCCAATGTATTCTTCGCCCACACCATGGCTGGCGGCCTGGTCAAGGCCAAGGTCTTCCTGGCGATAGCCAACCGCATCTACAAGGGCCGGGGCGAGCGCTTCATGTCCTCGCAGGCGCTGATCGAGAGTGATCTCGGCAAGCTCAACCTGATGAACTTCGATGAAGTCACCGCCAACACCTTCGGCCACCTCATCGAAGGCTCCGCCGCGATCCGTGCCCGCGTCGAGGCGGCCGGTCAGCAAGTCCGCTATACCGCCTACGGCTACCATGGCACCGAAATCCTGATCGGCGACGAATACCACTGGCAGACCTACACCAACTACACCCAGGGCTACGCCAAGAAGCGCCTCGAAAGCATTGCTCGCGCGGCGTGGGAGAAGGGCGTCAAAGCGACTGTCTTCAACTGCCCGGAAATCCGCACCAATTCATCCGACATTTTTGTCGGCGTCGAACTTTCGCTGGTGCCGCTGCTCAACGCGTTCAAGCGTGAAGGCTGTGGTGCCTGGGGCGAAGCCCAGTGGGCCGCCTGCGAAGCCCTGTTGCAGGAAGGCCATTCGCTGGCCGCCATTCTGGCGCAGCTCGACACCTACAATCAGGATCCGGTGATGGTGAGCTTCCGCAATTTCGACGCCTGGCCGATGGACAACACCCCGGAACTTGCCGAACGCATGATCGGTACGGCGGACGCGATCACCGCGATGCACAAGGAACGCACGGCACTCATCACCGACCTCCTCAGTGCGCTGGTGATCGAAGCCACCGGCCCGCTGATGTTCAACGAAGCCGCCGCCCCGGCCGGCCCGGTGCTGTGGCTCAATCACGACGTCATCGCCAGGCAGTTGGCCAAGTTGCACGGCTGATTGTTGCTAAGAGCCTGAACACGAAAGAGCCCGCTGATGCGGGCTCTTTTTTTGAGTGGAGGATTCCTGTTTAGAACGGAGTGCAAATTTCGTCCTCCGTGATGCATTCGGGTTTGTGGCGGTTTAGTTCGCCTTAATGGTACGTGTGACTCGTTTATTTTCAAGGCAAGTCTGTGCTTCTAGGCGTAGACCTTTGCTGCAGATTGAAGTGTTTCTGCGAAGCTGTAGATGTCATCTACGGAGTTTATCGGGTGGCGTGTTTCATTCTTATCCCCATCAAATAAACCGATGTATTTTTGCCCTCGATTGAAGTGCAGTCGGCAAACAGGTTTCCGATTGTTGTCATCAATCAGTATTCCGCAATAACTCTTTGTGTCTCGCATTGTTATTCGTTTGACATCTATAGAGGAGCGGATGATGGCCTTCACGATATGAAACCCTTCAATTTCTTCCATTGTCGTAATTACATCGTCTTGTTCTTGATTCTGCTCTGGTGTCGGGGTGGTGGGCTGAATGCTTGGTAGCGTACTTGAAGAAACTAAAGCTCCCCCGCTGATGGCAGACTTGAGGCGTTCGTTGATTTGATCATTTAAAAACTGAGCGGCTGCTTTTTTTGTAAGAAGACTAAATTGCTCGCGAACTTTTTGAGTAATGACTCCTTCGTACACTCGACTCGCAATCAGGCGGATGAATTCGTCCTCAGGAGCGTTGAGCTGGCTTGCAATAACCTTTTTGATTTGGCTAACAAACTTCAGTTCTCCAGCAGCACTGATGATGGAATCAAGGTCGAAAGCAGACTTCGTAAGTTTGATTAGTTCTGGAACAACATTCTCATCGATATCAAGTAAATCAAGCTCCAAGAAAGGTTTTTCGTCCATCTTGTTAGGAGCATCAAGATCGGTAAAGAATTTGTAAACCTGTCCGTTCGTGAGGATTGAGATCCGGGCGTTTGTTACATGGAAATATCGGAAAAGTTGAGATGCATGGTTGATGTTGAGCGACTCACCAATTTTTTTGCATTCGACAAGAATCTGTATTTCGCCATCTTTGAAAATGGCGTAGTCAATTTTCTCACCTTTCTTTGTTCCAACATCACAGACGTATTCCGGCATGACTTCGGAAGGATCGAAAACGTCGTAGCCGAGAATGTTACTTATGAAAGGCATAACGAAAGCATTTTTTGTCGCTTCTTCTGTCTTGATAGCGGCTGCTTGTTGCCGGATTTTTGTAGACAGGCTGTTTAGCTTATCGATGACTTCCATATTTCCTCCTCTTGAGGCGACACAAAATGGGCTTTTAGTGTAGCGCGTTCATCAATAGGCTAAGAGGATTTATGCGTATGACGATAAATTTTGGTGTGTACGTGTTGTATGGTTTGGCGTAGTGCGTGGGACGGTAATCGCCGGCTGGGCATTGCGCCGCATGCCACTCCGCAATAAATCCCCATCCGGCATAATGCGCATTCGCGGCGCTTCGATGTCCCCCGCGCATTGCGAAGGCATGACGCGCGCACCTGTGCCGCAGGTCTAGCGCCCAAGCTGGATCGTGAGAAAGCTCTGGATGATGCGGCCCATGTCGAGATAGCGCGTGAAGCCATTGACGGCGCTGGCCACGGCCGGGTCGGCGAAGGTTTTGCGTGCCGAGGCCTGGGCGAAAATCGTGACGCTTTGCTTGATGGCGTTGGGGCCTTCCTGGGCGAGGGCTTGCTGGGCGGGGCTGCGGCAGGCGTCGGTGACCATGCGCTCGACGAGCCTGGCCATGGCACGGTCCGTCTCTTGCTGGCTGGCATCCGGAATCGTGGCGAGGTCGCGCACCTCAGGCTGTTGCGCCAGCACGATGAAGAGCCAGCGCGAGATGGTGGCCTTCTCTTCCGGTGTGGTCGAATTCACGAAGCATTGGCCGAGCGCGTCGGCTTGCGGGCCCGCGGCGGCGGGCAGTGTATGCAGGACCAGACCAAGGGAGAGGGCAAGCAGGGCAGGGTGGAAACGGGACATGCGGGGTTCCTTTTCTGGAAGACTTCGGGCGCGGGGCACTGTGGCGCTGTTCCTTCATGGCAGACAGCGCGCAGCGCGGCAAGTTCGCGGAAGATGCGGCGGTGGGGCGAGCCGCCTTTACGCCCAGATCCCGAGTGCGGCGAGTTGCTTGGACGCGGCTTCGGACCAGCCCCGGTTCGCGGCCGGGCTGGCCGGGCTGGGGTGGAGGACCCGGCCGAATTGCAATGGCATGCCGGCGCAGGCTTCACGCGCGCGTACTTCGCTCCAGGCGCCGATGCCGATGACCCATTCCGCCTGAGTCGTTTCGACCAGCGTGCGCAGATGCGCGTCACAGGCGGCGAGCAGCGGGGCTTGTTCGGCGGCAGGGAGCTTGTCCGGGGTGACGTTGCGCTTGTCTTCAAAGAACGCCAGCGGGCAGTAGTTGGCGACGAAGTGCTCGGCGAAGAAGTTTTCCGCTGTGCCGAAGCGCTCGGCAAACAGGCTCCACAGGCGTCGGCCGGAAACTTCGGAGCGTGGGCAGGCCCAGCCCTCAATCGGGCGCGCCGGGGTTTCCTCGGCGGGCTTGGAAACGGGCGCGGAAATGCCCATCCAGTCGCGCGCAGCGGCGATCTCGCCGAAGGGCACGCCGATCTGCACCATGCCGAAAGGGCCGGGATTCATGCCAACAAAGATCACGCGTTTCTGGCCCTCACCGAACTTGCGCAGGTATTCCTCATGCGGCGCCCAGGCGTAGTCCAGCGGGTTGTAGGTATGCGTGATCGGTGCGGCAAAGCGCATCGGGGTGACTGCGGCGGAGAGTTCGCGGGCGAGGGTGATCAGGGCTTGGGCACTCATGAGGCTTCCTTGGGGTGATCCGGATGATTCCAGGGGGCGACTTTGAACAGCAGCAGCATGCCGGGGATGGCCAGCACCGCGCACAGCATGAAGAAATCGAACCAGCCGAGGGCTTCGACCAGCCAGCCGGCCGAGGCGTTGATGAAGGTACGCGGTACGGCCATCAGACTTGTGAATAATGCCAGTTGGGTGGCGGTGTAGGCCGGGTGAGTGGTGCGTGCCATCCATGCCACGAAGGCGGTCGTACCCAGCCCGACGCCTGCGGCTTCGACACCGATCACCGCGGCGAGTACCGCGAGCCGTGCCGCATCGGCTTCAGCCGGGCCGAGCCAGGCCAGCCAGGCAAAACCGAGAATGGCGATCCATTGCAGCACACCGAAAATCCACAGGGCGCGGTTGATGCCGAGCTTGACCATCCACACGCCACCGAGGAGCCCGCCGATCACGCCAGGCCACAGGCCGGCATTCTTGGCTATCAGCCCGATCTGGGTTTTGGTGAAGCCCATGGCCAGATAGAACGGGGTGGCCAGCGAGGTGCACAGCGAGTCGCCGAGTTTGTAGAGCAGGATGAAGACCAGTACCAGCAGCGCCGAACGTACGCCGTGGCGGCTGAAGAATTCATGGAAAGGTTCGATTACGGCAATGCGCAAGGTGCGTGGTGCAATGCGGGCGGCGCCGGGTTCGGTCACCATCAGGCTCATCACTGCGCCGGGCAGCATGAACAAGGCGGTGACCAGGAATACCGTGCTCCAGGGCAGGAGGTCGGCCAGGATCAGCGAGATCGAGCCGGGGACCAGACCGGCGATCTTGTAGGCGTTCACGTGGATGGCGTTACCCAGACCGAGTTCGATTTCCGGCAGCAGTTCGCGGCGGAAGGCGTCGAGCACGATGTCCTGGGTGGCGGAGAGGAACGCGATCAGCCCGGTCAGCGCGAACAGCGGCGCGTAGCGGACGGTGTTAGCCAGCCAGTCCGGTAGTTCCGCGGCAGGCGGAGCGGCTTGGGCGAGATTGCTCACCGAAATCTGGCCGAGGGCGGCAATCGCGGCGACCAGCAGGATCTGGGTGGCAAGCATCCAGCTCCGTCGGCGGCCCAGTACGGGCAGCGCATAACGGTCCAGCAGCGGTGACCACAGGAACTTCGCGGTATAGGGAAACTGGACCAGTGCGAAGGCGCCGATCAGCTTGAGGCTCAGGCCTTCGGTCTTGAGCCAGGCTGGCACCAGATTAAGCAACAGGAACAGCGGCAGGCCGGAGGAAAAACCGGTGAGGATGCAGATCAGCATCCGGCGATTGAGCAGGGCGTCTAGCCAGGCAGGGCGGGAAGAAACGGAGGGCACAGGCACAATCCGGAAAGGTTTGCGCGATTATCCCCGATCCAGCGTGGCTACTGTGAATTGCCCTTAATCGGCGAGCCCGCAGATTTCGCTGCGCAATTCGAAATCGGCAAACAGCGCACGGATCTGTTCGACCAGCGCAGGGCTGGGAACGGAGTCGGGCGCGAGTTCGGTAATTTCCACGCCTTCCTGGCGATACAACTGCAGTACGAAACGCTGCGCGCCCAGGTGCCGGGCAAAATGCGCGGCGAGCAGGGCGGCCTCTTCGCTCAGCACTTCGTGATGCCAGGTCAGGCGGAATTCGTGCGGGATGCCGCTGGCAATGATCACGCGTGCACTGTGGGTGACCCGTGCCGCGCTGCCGGGGGCGCCGGTGAGCTGATCGTAGCCGGCGTAATCGGTTTTGAGATCGAAGCCGACCCAGTCCAGCAAGGGCAGTACGGCGGCCAGGCGCTCCGGATAAGCGCCGCTGGTCTGCAGGCCGACCGGCAGGCCCATCGCGCGGACTGCTGCAATCGCCTCCGGCAGCGTGCTCTCGGCTGTTGGCTCGCCGCCTGAAAACACCACGCCTTGCAAGTCCGCACGCTGTGCTTCGAGCTGTGCCGCGATGCGTTCCCAGGATAAGGAGGGCGCGCAGCCGCGTTTCTGCAGATGCGGGTTATGACAATAGGCACAGCGCCAGGGGCAGCCGCGCAAGTAGATCGTGGCGACAATCCGGCCGGGCCAGTTGACGGTGGAACGCGGTTCGAAACCGCCCAGCAGGATGCGGGAGGTCCAGGGGATTTCAGGGATGGGGTATGGGCTATTCAAGGCAGCAAGAAAGCAAATATCGACGCCAGCCTTACCATAACATGAGCAATATCCAGTGTTGAAGCGAAAAAAAGCCCGCCGGGTGGCGGGCTTGAATATGCAAGTAAATGCGTGCTTAGTTAGCTGTGAGGCTGACGTTGTCGAAGGTGCTGGTCGAGGTGACGGTGGTACTTCCCGAAACTCCCGCCAGGCCGATATAGACCGTATCGCTGAGTTGGGTAGCTCCGGTGGCCGTCGAGAAGTCCTGAGACTTGCCACCCGATGGCAGATAGGTGACTCCGCCGTCAATCGAATATGTCACGTAAATGATCTGGCCAACCCGCTGCAACTTCAACCAGACAGGGTTAGTACTGGAAGGTTGGTTGGCGAGACTCACTAAGCTGGCCGAACTTTCTGTCCCGCCGTCGGCCAAGCGCTGTTCCCACTGCACGCGGGGTACGCCACGCACCATGACGCCGAAGAAGCGGCTGTTGTCGGCGAGGCTGTTACGCAGCATCAGACCGGCACGTACGTTGGCGGTAGACAGGCCAGTGGGCAGTTCCAGTGAGGTCAGCCGTGCAATCATCGTGAAGTTACCAGTGATCTGCTTGTAGGCATACTGCAGGCTGTCATAGAGCACTGTCGTGGTTCCGATGCTCCCTGCCGACACCATCGTGAAGATGCCGTTGGTGCTGTCGTACGTGGTGCTCACCGTACTGGGCAGGCCACCCGAGGCATAGGCATTGGCAAAGGTGCCAGAGCCTGTAATCACCGTGTCTGTGCTGCTGCCACCAGAACTCGACGAAGAACTCGAAGAGGAGCTGCTTGAACTCGAAGAGCTGCTGCTTGAACTGCTCGAGCTGGAGGAGCTGCTCGAACTCGACGAGCTGCCGGAGTCTACAACCTTCTGGACTTCATCCCAGTTACGGTATTCGGTCAAATAGGTGTAATTAGTGGCGCTACCACCGATGACGGTCGGGCTCCACGGGCCAGAAGTCAGTGCAACGTGTTTGCCGAGCACCGAGTTGCGAACCAGCGTCTTGCCCGGGGCATCGGTGGTGCTGTCATCCCATTGGCGAGCAAGGTAGATGCTGTCTTGGGTCGTTGCGTCATCGCCGAGGAATACGCTGTTGTTGAAGAACAGACCGTAGATTTGCGTACTGGCGGTGGTAGACGGTGCCGTGATCGAAGTCCCGGACGGTTTGCGGCTGCCGAGCGTGCGGATCGTGCAACCCTCGAATACGCCGATACCGGCACCATAGATGAAGTCAACGTCACCACTGATCACGCTGCCGGTCACATAGACACGCTTGCCGCTGTTGGCCAGGTACAGGGTGTCCTGGTTGCTGATCAGGCGGACACCATCAAGCACGACCTTGTCGGCCTTGTCGATCATGATCGCGTTGGCCTGGTCATTGCTACCCGTTTCGACCCAGGCGTTTTCCACGGTGATGTTCACGAGCTGGAAGCCGCTGTTGCGCACCCGGATCGTTGCCGAACATTCGGTACCGATGGCATTGGTCTTGCCTGAGGCGGTGCACAGGTTGTAATAGGTCTTGGCTTCAGTGTTGCCCGCGTAGACCGAACTGGCATAGGGTGTGCCAACGAAAGCGGTATAGGACGTGAGTGGGCTGCCTTTGGCGAGGGCGTTGTAGATGCGCACCTTGGAAGCATCACTTTCGGCACTGTAAAGCGTGATCGCGGTCGTGGTCGATGAACTGACGATCAGTTGCTCGTTGTAGTCACCAGCCTTGACCTGGATGTAAACACGGCTTGCGGTGCTCGTCGAGGCTGCGTTCAGAGCGGCCTGGATCGTCGTATAGGTACCTGATCCATCCTTGGCGACCACGTAGTCAGCGGTGAATCCGGCCGGGTAGAGGCGGCCGACGTTCGGCTGACCCGCGTTTACGCTCTGCGGCTCCCATGCGTCGCTACCGGCGAGCGCCTTGGCAACGGTGTAGGTGGAACTGGCCGTTGTGTCGTCAAGCATCGGACGCGTGGCGCTGGCTGCCGTGACGGGCAGTTTGCCGGCACCGGCATTGGCGAGGTTGTGTTCGCGGATTTGCGCTGCGGAAGTTCCACGTGTGTAGCTGTAAGGCGGTGTCCAGCCCAGCTCGTTGGTGTAGGCGTCAACCGTGAATCCACTCTTGGTTGCTGCTGCCTGTGCGCTGGTGTAGCGGGCATCCAGTGCAGCCTTGGCTGCCGCTTCCAGATCGCTGGAAGCGGCAACCCCGTTGAACCAGGAGCCGACATCCTTGAACTGATAGCCGTTGAGGTTCGAGATCACTTTGGCCACAGTGGCTTTCGAACCTGTCAGGTCGAAAACATTCCCTTCGGACAGGATTCTGGATTCCGCGCCCATGCCGATGTAATAGCTGGTGGCGTAACTCGTCTTGTCGGTATCCCCGGTGTAGTAGTTGTTGTAGACGTGGAATTGGCCGAAGCGTGCGCGCGGTGCGCGCTGTACGGAATCCTGCCAGATATTGTTGGAGAAGGTGATGTGGTTGTATGCGTATTCCTTGTTGTGGTTGCCATCACCGGAACCGCCGACCATGTTGGTCTTGTCGTGGTTCTTGAAGATCGTGTAGGAAATCGTGATGTAGTCCGAGCTATCCTCGATGTCGAGCAGACCATCGTGGCGCATGACTTCCTTGGTGACGCCACCGAGCGTCAGGATTTCGGAGGAGTCGATGTGGGAACCGTCGCTGAGGGTGCAGTGGTCGATCCACAGTTGTTTGCCGGTTACGACCGAGATGGCCTTGAACTTGGCATTCCACTCTTCACTGCCGACTGTATTCGTATAGGCCGGTGCCAGATCTTGAGGTGCCTGGAATTCCAGGTTGCGAATGACGATGTTGCTGGTGGCATTGATGTTGAAGTAGCCATCGATGATTTTTGCATCCGCTCCGACACCCATGATCGTGGTGTTGGACGGGATGGTGAACTGAATTTGCGCTTTCTGAAGGCCTTGCAACGTGGTGCGGGCTGATGAGAGCTTGCTCATGGCCGTGGTTTCATCCGCAGTGGGCGTGTATGAGAGATCCACGTATTTGATGTACAAATCCCAATCCCACTTTGCCGCTGTGGTGTTGAGTGTTTTGTAGTAGGCCTCGTCAGCAAACTTGCCGTTACCGAGATCAGTCCCGTAGATGGAGCCGACCACGTAAATGATCTTGGCTTCTTTGGCCGCTGCTGCGGCGTCGGTGGCGTAGGTCGCGCTGTTTGTATTGAGCAGGGCAGCATTCAACTCGGCACGGTTATGCACCACGTAAATGTTGCTGGCGGGGGCACTGGCACCGCCGGTCGTACCCGATCCTTGAGAAGCCCAGCCGGTGGCGGTCGAACTGACGCTCAAGGCTGTTGAACTACTCGCGGTCGTGGTGCTCTTCTCCTCCGCGCTGCCACTTCCCCCGCAACTTGCTAGCAGTGCGAGCAAGGCGGAGCCAAGACATGCCGTGCCCCAAGCACGGTAAGCTGAAAATTTCATGACGTGTTCCTCTGGATGTGAATGACCGATGCTGACCTGATGACATGGTCGCAGCGTACTTAATTAGCGGGCTAAATTAACTCAGGCCCAAACCCTCAGCAAGGGTATTTATTTAGGGGGTTTCCCTTGTGTGGTGTTATTCCGACAAACGCTCGGGCGTTTTTCTTACGGGTCGGTGTGTCTTTTGCGTGACGTTTGCTTTTGTTCACAAACCAGCCGTCAGCGGCTCACTCGCCCAAGCCGATAGAGCGCAACGCTTGCATAGTTGTTCGGGTCGATGTCGATGCGGCGCTCTTCGTCGAAGGCTGCGCGCTCCAGAACCTGGATGTCACGGTTCTCGCACAGTTGCTCGAAGTCCGCCATGGTGAAGAAACGGACGTTCGGGGTGTTGTACCACTGGTGCGGCAGGCTGTCGGAAACAGGCATGTGACCCTCGTTGATGGCCATGCGGTGGCGCCAGTAGCCGAAGTTCGGGAAGCTGACGACGGCTTCATGACCGACCCGCAGCATCTCGCTGAGGATGCCTTCGGTGTTGTGCACGGCCTGGAGCGAGAGACTCATGATCACGTAGTCGAACTGGCCGTCTTCAAAGCCGGCCAGACCTTGCTCAAGGTCGATCTGCAAGACGTTGATGTGATTGCGGATGCAGGCGGTCACGTGGTTCGAGTCACGTTCCACGCCATAGCCCAGCGTGTGCCGGGTGGCGGCCAGATGCTGCAGGAGTCCGCCATCGCCACAACCCAGATCAAGCACTCGGCTGCCTTCTCCTACCCAGCCAGCGATCACGTCGTAGTCGTGGCGGTCTTGTTGTCCGGTTTTTACCATCTCATACCTCGATATTCTGGAAATACGCGCGCATCGCGGCGTGGTAATGCGGGTCGGCCAGCAGGAAGGAGTCGTGTCCGGCGCTGCTGGCGATCTCGGCGTAGCTCACGTCCCGCTGGTTGTGGAGCAGGGCGAAAACCAGTTCGCGCGAGCGTGCGGGCGAGAAGCGCCAGTCGGTCGTAAAAGAGGCCAGGAAGAATTTGGCCTGGGCGCGCGCCAGTGCGGCTTTCAGGTCGCCACCGTATTCATAGGCCGGGTCGAAGTAATCCAGCGCCTTGGTGGTGAGAAGATACGTATTGGCGTCGAAGAAGCCGGCGAATTTGTCGCCTTGGTAATTCAGGTAGGACTCGATCTCGAATTCGACGTCGTAATGATATTTTTGCTCACCGTGACGGAGCTTGCGACCGAATTTCTGGGCCATCGCATCGTCCGACAAATAAGTGATGTGGCCGATCATGCGTGCCAGGCGCAAACCACGCGTGGGGACGACGCCGTATTGGTAGAAGTCACCGCCGTGAAATTCCGGATCTGTCAGGATGGCCTGGCGTGCGACTTCGTTGAAGGCGATGTTCTCGGTCGAGAGTTTCGGGGCTGCGGCGATGACCATGCCGTGGCGTACCCGTTCCGGATAGCGCAGGGTCCAGGCCAGGGCTTGCATGCCGCCCAGGCTGCCGCCGATCACGGCGGCCCAGGCATCGATGCCGAGTTGATCAGCCAGGCGTGCCTGCGAGTCGACCCAGTCTTCGACGGTGACGAACGGGAAACTGGCGCCCCAAGGCTTGCCGGTGGCCGGATTGGTGCTGGCCGGTCCGGTCGTGCCAAAACAGCCGCCCAGATTATTGACGCCGACGACAAAGAATTTATCCGTGTCCAGCGGCTTGCCGGGACCGACCAGATTGTCCCACCAGCCGGTGCTCTTGGGCTTGTCTGCGTAATGGCCGGCAATGTGGTGCGAACCCGAAAGAGCATGACAGACCAGCACCGCATTGGACTTTGCGGCATTGAGCGTGCCATAGGTTTCATAGACCAGATCGTAAGCCGGCAGCACACTGCCGCTGCGCAAAGCCAGAGGTTCGGAGAAATGTGCACATTGTGGCGCGACCGCGCCGACACTGCCTTCTGAAGTTGTCGTCATGATGAAAGCAAAAAACCCGATCAGCCAAAGCGTGATCGGGTTTGAAGGTGCCCATCCGCTTTAGCCGTATTTGTTACGCGCCCGCAAGCTGAATCAAATCGGCGCAATGGAAGAAAATTACCCGCTGGCGCGGCGAAAGTCAAACCGGTGGTTCAAAGCTTTTCGACCGCTTCGCGGATCTTGTCCGGCTCATCCAGCCTGAGCAGTTTGCCGACCTTGATGGCCAGATCGGTGCTGTCCGAGCGCAGGATTTCCTGCTTGACCTCCAGGATCTGCGTCGGGTGCATGGAGAATTGTTGCAAGCCCATGCCCAGCAACAGGCGTGTGAACGTCTTGTCGCCCGCCATTTCGCCACACACCGAAACGGGCACTCCGGCTTTGCTGCCAACCTGGATGGTCTGTGCAATCAGGCGCAGGATGGCAGGGTGGAGCGGGTCATACAGATGGGCGACGGCCTCATCGGTCCGGTCGATGGCCAGGGTGTACTGGATCAGATCGTTGGTCCCGATGGAGAGGAAGTCCAGTCGCCTGACGAAAATTCCCAGAGCAAGGGCCGCTGCAGGGATTTCGATCATACCGCCGACCGGGATGGCTTCGTCGAACTTGATCTTTTCTGCGCGCAACTGGGCCTTGGCCTGCTCGATGGCGATCAGGGATGCATCGATTTCGTGGGCATGAGCCAGCATCGGGATCAGGATCTTGATCTTGCCATGCAGCGAGGCGCGCAGCAGCGCCCGCAACTGGGTCAGGAACATCTGTGGCTCTGCCAGGCAGTAACGGATGGCGCGCAGGCCGAGTGCTGGATTGGTCTCCGGGCGTGGTCCGCCCGAGGACAGATTCTTGTCTGCACCGATATCCAGGGTCCGGATGGTGACCGGTTTGCCGCCCATGGCTTTGGCCACGGTCTTGTAGGCTTCGAACTGCTCCTCTTCGTTGGGCAGGGTGTCACGATTCATGAACAGGAATTCGGTACGGAACAGCCCGATTCCGTCGGCATAGACATCCTTGACCCCCGGGACGTCACGCGGCAGTTCGATATTGGCCTGGAGGGAGATTTCCAGTCCGTCCAGCGTGGCGGCACGGTTGGCTTTGAGGCGCTTGAGCTTGGTGCGTTCGAGTTCGATGGCGCTGCGGCGCAGGCGATACTCTTCGAGGACACGTTCATCGGGATCGATGATTGCAACGCCGCGTGCGCCGTCGATGATGATGATGTCGTCATCGCGAGCAATGTGGCGGATGTGGCGCAGACCGACCACGGCAGGGATGCCGAGGCTGCGCGCGACAATCGCGGTGTGTGACGTAGCACCCCCGACATCCGTGACAAAACCGGAGACCTGGCTGTCCTTGAAATGGATGGTGTCGGCAGGCGAGAGGTCGTGGGCGACCACGATGGTGTCCAGCCCGTCATCCTTGCCACGTTTGGAGGTGACGTGACCAGGGTGGCCAAGCAGTGCCTTGAGCACACGCTCCACCACCTGAACGACATCGGCCTTGCGTTCGCGCAGGTAGGGGTCGTCGATGTTGTCGAACACATCGACGATGGCTTCCATCTGCTGAACCAAAGCCCACTCTGCGTTGCAGCGGCGCTCGCGGATCAGTTTGCAGGCCGTTTCGACAAGCATCGGGTCGCCGAGCAGCATGGTGTGCAGATCGACGAAGGCCGAGACTTCGGATTGGGCACTGGCTGAGGTTTCCCGCAGGGCGCGCAGTTCGAAACGGACTTTGGCGGCAGCATCCTCAAGCCGGATGACTTCGGCGTCTACGTGACGCGGAGCGATCAGCAGGTGATCGACCTCCAGCAATGCGTGGGACACCAGATGGGCTCGCCCGATGGCGATGCCTTGTGAGACGGGGAGGCCATGGACAACAAATGGCATGGGTCGGTGTGGCTTCCGGAAAAGTTATTCGCGTTCGCCGAAACGGCTGGCTATCAGTTCGACAATGGCTTGCAGGGCGGCCTCGGCATCTTCGCCTTCGGTCTCGATCGTCAACTTGGTCCCCTGGGATGCTGCCAGCATCATGACGCCCATGATGCTCTTGGCGTTGACGCGGCGACCATCGCGTTCCAGCCAGACATCACTGCGAAACTGGGTGGCCAGCTGGGTGAGCTTGGCAGAGGGCCGGGCATGCAGGCCCAGCCGGTTGGCTATTTCGGTCATTGCACGGGGCATTCAGGAACCTCCTTTGATGTGCAGCACGCCATCGCATCCGCCTGAGATGGCTTTGTTGATTACGGTTTGAATATCGCTCTTTTCCCGGTAGGTCAAGATGCGCAGCAGCATTGGCACATTTACGCCAGCGACTGCTTCGACGCGCCCGGGGACAAGAAGTTTCATGGCAATGTTGGCAGGCGTGGCGCCATAAATGTCAGTCAGCACGAGAACGCCTTCGCCACTATCGACACTGGCAAGCAGGCGGCGCGCCTCGGTAAGTGCTTCACTGGGATCATCACGCTCGGCAATTCCCAGCTGGGCAATGTGCGGCGGGCGTTTGTTGACCACGTGGCAGATACATTGAATCAGGGATTCACCAAGCGTGCCATGGGTGATGATGAGGATGCCGATCATGTGCGGAAGAGATGCGTTGGCGGGGCAAGCCTCACTCTACCACCTCACCCGGTTCGACACCTTGTGCCCAGCGAAGACGTGCCCGCATGTCCGTGCTGACGAAAATCTTGCCTGTGTCATCCACCCTGAGCACATGGTTGACCTTGAAGCGGCGGGCCATCTCGCGCCAGCCGTCCGTGCCCGCCAGAAAGATGGGTTTGCTGGCCACATCCGAAAGCATGCCCGCCTCCGGGCGTGGCGTGATCAGCACGGTCACGGCCTCGGTATGGCGGGCGGGTTCTCCGGTGCGCGGGTCCAGCAAATGGCTGTAGCGTCGGCCACCCAGATCGAAGAATCGCTGGTAATCGCCGGAAGTTCCGATGGCTTCGCCGTCGTATAGCGCCAGGGTTGCGAGGGGGCCGGAGGCGCGCGGGTGCTGGATGCCGACGGTCCACGGCTGTTTGCCCTTGGCCCCCAGTGCCATGACATTGCCCCCGATGTTGATCAGCGCATTGTGGATGCCGTGAGCCCGCAGGATGGTCGCAGCCTTGTCGAGTGCCCAACCTTTGGCGATGCCGCCGAAGTCCAGTTCTACGGCCGGGTTGTTGCTGCGGATCCGGTTACCGTCGATCTGCAGATCGCTGATGCGGGGTTTGGCGGCGATGAGTTTGCGCAGGGCCGCCGGATCCGGCAGGCGCGCAACGAAGGTATCGGTGTGGAAGCCCCAGAGCTGGATCAACTGGCCAATGGCTGGATCAAACAGATGGTCTCCCAGTTCGGCATAGTGCTGTGCCGAGCGGATCAGCCCGAGCATTTCGGGTTGTACGCTTACGGTGTCGCCATGCGCCAGCCCCTGGTTCAGGGTTGTCAGCTCCGAGGGCTGCCAGGCATGGTAGGTGTTGTGCAGGCGATCAAATTCGCGCAAGACTGCCGCGATGGCCGCCTGTGCCTGCGCCTCCGGCGCCCCCTGGGTGACGACTTCAACACGGGTACCGAAGACAAAGGATTCCTGGCGGACCAGCGGCCCGTCACCACAGGCGACGAGAAGAGCGCTCAGACAGATGAGAAGCAGGCTGCGCAAGGCGCGGCGAAACGGATGGAAGGCGCAACAGGACGACATTACTGCATGATAAAGCAGGCCGTGCGAAGGATCACAGCAAATTCTGCAAGGTGCGAATCCGGTCCTTGAAGTATTGGCTGTGCGAAAGCGGAGCCTGCGTGGTGCTGGGGGAAGTGCTGACGGGGGGCTGACTGTGTTCGATGGCGTCAAGCATCAAACGAGGTGAGAGCCCGTTGGCGAGCAGCATGGATACGGCATAGCGATCTGCTTCCAGGACGTGCTCGCGCGTATAGTCGGCAGGCTGCAGGCCGCGTGCCAGTGCGTGGATGCTGTTCTCGCTGCTGCCCATGAGTGCCGCTGACGCCAGCCAGTAAAGATTGTGCTCGATGGCGTTGCGTAGCGCATGACGGTAATAGAGATGACCCAGTTCGTGGCAGAGCAGGGCGAGTTGCTCGGACTGGTCCGGAACCGTTTTCAGGAACTGATCGGTCACGATGATTTCGCCGCCCGGCAGGTTCATCAGCATGACGCCCGGTGTGTTGCTGTGCCGGAACAGCAGGCGGTAGGGTGGTGCGCCTTCCGGTGCAGGGATCATCGTAGCAAAGCGGTCGCGCAACGCATCCTGTTCTGCCAGTGAAGTTCTGGATTCGGAGAGTAGATTGTTTTCCAGCGTGCTCAGCACTTGTTCCGAACTGGCCCGGACCCAGCTGCCCGGCAGGCTGTCGGCCAGAGTCTCGGCCAGACCGGGGGTCATCAGATGAATGCTGGCCGTCAATGCGGCGGCACAGGCAAGGGTTACCAGCAGGATGTTGACGCGATTGCGGTGGATCCAGCCTTGTTCTTCAAGGGTCTGACCGGTTTCAAGCAGGGAGGCGGCGGCTGGATGCGGGTTTGCCGAGGCCTTCCTGCGCAGGCCACGTAGAAGCGGGAGGAGCATTGCATCGAGCCGGCCGCGCTGCAATTCTTGGCAGGACGTACGCATATTTTTTTGGGTGGGGGAAAGGGTTGCGAATGCCCTGAATTATGAAGAGCAACGCGCGCCAGATCGGCGAAGCGCCCGTAGGTCTGTAAGGCCGATCGGGCTGTACAACCCAGGCTGACAGCGCGACCGCCGCATGACTTACAAAGTCTCAAGCGCCTCGATGAGTTGACGGGCGATGTCGTAGCCGGATTGCTGCGCAATCTCGACCATGCAGGTCGGGCTGGTGACATTGATTTCGGTGAGATGTCCGCCGATCATGTCTAGTCCGACGATGAGCAGGCCGCGTTTCCACAGGACGGGCGCCAGGGCTTCCGCGATCTCGCGTTCGCGGGTCGTGAGCGGCATGGCTACGCCCCGGCCTCCGGCTGCCAGATTGCCGCGGGTTTCACCAGCCATCGGAATGCGGGCGAGGCAATACGGCATGACTTGGCCAGCTATCAGCAGCACGCGCTTGTCCCCTTCACTGATCTGCGGCAGATAGCGCTGTGCCATGATGCTGCGCCGGCCCATGTCCGTCAGCGTTTCGAGGATGGCGTTGCGGTTCGGGTCGTCCTGGCGGACCCGGAAGATGCCGGTACCGCCCATGCCGTCGAGCGGTTTGAGGATCACGTCGCCGAATTCCTCGATGAATGCCTGGACGATGGCCGGATCCCGCGCCACCAGCGTGTTGGGCGTGAACTGCGGGAACTCCGTGATCGAAAGCTTCTCGGAGTGGTCACGAATGGCGCGCGGGTCATTGAAGACTTTCGCGCCTTGCGCGACCGCACGCTCCAGGATCCAGGTAGCGGCCACGTACTCGGCATCGAAAGGCGGGTCTTGTCGCATCAGCACGGCGTCAAAAGCCGTCAGCGGCTGGGTGACCGGGGCTGCAGCGGTGTACCAGCGGGTATTGTCGGAGGTGACGTCCAGCGCCCGGGGCCGGGCGTGTACCACGCCATCCCGCACCAGCAGGTCTTCCCGCTGCAGCGCAAACACTTGATGGCCACGCGCCTGGGCGGCGCGCATCATGGCAATGCTGGAATCCTTGTAGGCTTTCAGCCCTTCCAGCGGGTCGATGATGAACGCGATCTTCATGCCAGGGCCACTTCTGCCGGAGCGGTTTGCTCCAGCTCTACGGAGGCCGCCAGCAAGGCCAGACGCGCAACCACGCCATAGGCATAGAAGCGGTTGGGCGCAGCGTCGGGTGCCTGCTTGCAGTCCGGTACGTTGCAACAAGTTTCGAACGCCAGCGGTTCGAAGTGCATGCCCGGCGCGTTGAGGTTTTCGTCGCGGCCACGCTCGCCATGGACGCGATAGAAACCGCCCACCACGTAATGATCCATCATGTAGACAACCGGTTCCGCAACGCCGCCATTCACCGTTTCCAGTGTATGCACGCCTTCCTGGATGATGACTTCGGAGACCTGCTGGCCTTCCTTGATCACGCTCATCTTGTTGCGCTGGCGGCGATTCAGGCCGATCACTTCGCTGGCATCGCGTACCGTCATCACGCCCATGCCGTAAGTGCCGGCATCGGCCTTGACGACGACGAAAGGGGTTTCCTTGACGTCGTACTCCGCGTACTTCTGCCGGATCATCGTCAGCAGCGAGTCCACCTGGGTGGCCAGACAGTCTTCGCCGGTACGTTCATGGAAGTTGATCTGCCCGCAACGACCGAAATACGGGTTCAGCAGCCAGGGATCGATTTCAAGCAGACGTGCGAAGCGGGCCACCACCTGATCGTAGGCGGCAAAGTGCAGCGATTTGCGGCGCGTGGCCCAGCCAGCGTGGATCGGCGGCAGCAGCCATTGCTCGTCCAGCCCTTGCAGGATGGCCGGAGCGCCGGCGGAGAGATCGTTGTTGAGCAGGATCGCACAGGGATCGAAGTCCGCCAGGCCGAGCCGGTTGCCCTGGCGGACCAGCGGTTCCAGCAGCAGTTGCTGGCCATCCGGCAAGTCGACCGGGGTGGGCACAGTAATCTCCGGCAGCAGTGAGCCGATGCGTACGTTCAGACCGGTCAGGCTGAGGATGTTGGCGATCCGGGCCACGTTCTGCAGATAGAACAGGTTGCGCGTGTGGTTTTCAGGGATCAGCAGCAGGTTGCTGGCGTTCGGGCACAAGCGCTCGACGGCGGCATGCGCTGCCTGCACGCACAGCGGCAGAAAATCCGGATTCAGGTTGTTGAAGCCGCCCGGGAACAGATTCATGTCGACCGGGGCGAGCTTGAAGCCGCTGTTGCGTAGATCGACCGAACCATAGAAGGGCGGGGTGTGTTCCATCCACTGGCTGCGGAACCATTGTTCGATCCGGCAGGCGTTGTCGAGCAGACCTTGCTCAAGCGCGAGCAGCGGGCCGGAGAGGGCGGTGGTCAGATGCGGCACCATGAACAGCCTCTTTTCGTGAAGGGTTTGTGGGGGCTTGCCGGGCAGGCGATGGTACTCCAATCGGCTGACCGCAGTCTTTCCCGGGCGAGGGCGCGGTGAATCGCGTAAAATCCGGGTCCAGACAAGCGGAATCCGTTTTTTGCCCCGGGTGGAACAGCCTGCTGGACCCAGTGTCCGCAGCGGCTGCGTACTTAACTGGGGACGGAACGTGATATTTCAAGCAAGCAGCGGTACATGCCCGGCCGGATGTGTGCCCTGACCAGAGAAACCGGATACGGTGGCGCCCAGCGTTCCCGTTCTGCAGGACCCGATACCATGACTCTCAGCAGCGCCAGTGTTCTTTCCCCGGTTCGCGACATCATCGAAGATATCCGTGCAGGCCGCATGGTGATCCTGATTGATGATGAAGACCGCGAAAACGAGGGTGATATCGTGATTGCCGCCCAGCACATCACGCCGGAAGCGATCAACTTCATGGCGAAATACGCCCGTGGCCTGGTGTGTCTGACGCTCACCGAAGAGCGTTGCCGCCAGCTCGGCATCAACCAGATGGCGCGTGACAACCGCAGCCAGTTCTCGACCGCCTTCACCGTGTCGATCGAAGCGGCCACCGGGGTGACCACCGGAATCTCCGCTGCAGACCGTGCGCGCACCGTGCAGGCGGCGGTGGCGCGCAATGCCAAGCCGGGCGACATCGTGCAGCCCGGTCATGTCTTCCCGATCATGGCCAAGCCGGGCGGGGTGCTGGTGCGCGCCGGGCATACCGAAGCCGGATGCGATCTGGCTGCGCTGGCCGGGCTGGAACCGGCGGCGGTGATCTGCGAAATCATGAATGACGATGGCAGCATGGCGCGCCTGCCCGATCTGGTTCCGTTTGCCCAGCAGCACGGGCTGAAGATCGGAGCGATCCGCGATTTGATCCACTACCGCTCGGCGGTCGAAAAGCTGGTCGAACGCGTGGCGGACAAACCCGTGCCGACCGCACATGGCGAATTCCGGCTGGCCGCATTCACGGACCGGGCTTCCGGCGAACTGCATCTGGCCATGTACAAGGGCGACATCACGCCGGAAGTCGAAACCCTGGTGCGGGTGCATGAACCTGTTTCGGTACTCGATTTTCTCGATACGGCGAGCAGCCATCACAGCTTCACGGTGGACGAAGCGCTGGCGCGGATTGCTGCCCATGGTCATGGCGTGCTGATCCTGTTGCGTCGCCCCGAGACCAGCGATGAGATGCTGACCGCGCTGGGCGTCAAGGAAGAAACCCAGAAGCCTGCAGCCAAGTGGGATCCGCGCCTGTTCGGCATCGGCGCCCAGATCCTGCGTGACCTCAATGTGGGCAAGATGCGGGTGATGGCTACGGCCCGACGCATCCCGAGCATGACCGGTTTCGGGCTCGAAGTGACCGGTTACGAAGAACCCAAGGCCTGAAAAGGAAAAACATTCATGTCCCGTTTTGAAAATGTTCCCGAAATTGCCCAGAGCCTGGATGGCAAGGGGCTGCGCGTGGCCATCGTGGCCGGGCGCTTCAATGCCAATATCGGCGAAGGCTTGCTGGGCAGCTGTGTGGCTGAGCTGCTGGCCCGCGGTGTGGTAGCCGAACAGATCCTCATCACCAAGGTGCCCGGTGCCCTGGAAATGCCGCTGACGCTGCAGACCCTGGCCCGGACCGGACGCTACGATGCGCTGGTCGCGCTGGGTGCGGTGATTCGTGGGGATACCTACCACTTCGAGGTGGTTTCCAATGAAATGTCCGCGGGGATCACACGCGTGCAGCTGGATACCGGCATTCCGATTGCCAATGGCGTGTTGACCACCAATACGGATGAGCAAGCCGAAGTGCGCATGGATGTTAAGGGGCGCGAGTGTGCCCAAGCCGCCATCGAGATGGCCAACCTGTTGAGGACGATCCGCGCATGAGCGACGATAAAGTACTGATCCCGCAAGAAACCCCGAAAAAGACCCCGCGTCGCCTGGCACGCGAGATCGCCATGCAGGGCCTTTACCAATGGCGGATGACCGGCAACTCCCTGCCTGTCATCGAAGATCATCTGGAGCAGGAAAGCGCAGAGTGGGCGCGTGCCGACAAGCCGCTGGCGCTCGTTCTGCTGCGTGGCGCGGCCAGCAATGCCGACGCGCTGGAAGCCGGAATCGTGGCCTGCATCGACCGCCCCCTGACAGAGGTTTCGCCCATTGAACGCGCCATCCTGCTGCTTGGCGCCTATGAGCTGACCCACCGCATCGAGACACCGTATCGCGTCGTCATCAACGAAGCCATCGAGCTGGCCAAGTCCTTCGGTGGCACCGATGGTCATCGCTACATCAACGGCGTGCTCGACAAGCTCGCCCCCAAGCTGCGTGCGGCCGAAGTCGAACATGCAGCCAAGCAGAGGAGAAAGGACTGAGTGCCGAGGACTGAGGACTGAGTAGAAATCAGCGCAGGCGAGGCCTGCAGGAATCATTTACTCAGCACTTGGCACTCTGCACGCAGTCCTCAAATTCGCCATGCCCGGCGAATTCGACCTGATCCGCCGTTTCTTCCATTACCCCACCAGCCATACGGATCTGGGTGTGGGGGACGATGGCGCGCTGCTGCGGGCACGCCCCGGCATGCAATTGGTGGTGTCGACCGACATGCTGGTTGCCGGCACGCATTTCCTGCCGGACGTGGATCCTTTTCTGCTGGGCTGGAAGACGGCCGCCGTCAATATTTCGGACATGGCCGCGATGGCCGCAGAACCGCGCTGGATCACCCTGGCGCTGGCCTTGCCGCATGCTGACGAAGCGTGGATCAGTGCGCTGGCGCGCGGCTTTCGCGATTGCTGTGAAGCGTATTGCGTAGACTGGATTGGTGGTGACACCACGCGCGGACCGCTCAACCTGTGTCCCACCATCTTTGGTGAGGTGCCGGCGGATGCCGCCGTGCGTCGCGACGGCGCGCTTCACGGGGATGACATCTGGGTGTCCGGCTGGCCCGGCATGGCCGCCCTCGGGCTGGCGCAACTCGTTCAGGAACTGCAACTGGTCAGTGCCTGGGTCGAACCCTGTGTGGAACGCCTGCAGCGGCCGGTGCCACGCGTCGCGCTGGGAATCGGCTTGCGGGGGATCGCCAGTGCCATGCTGGATGTGTCTGACGGTTTGCTGGGCGATCTCAACCACATCCTTGAACGCTCGCAAGTCGGCGCGATGATCGAGGAATCCGCACTGCCACTGGCGACGCTGCTGGCCGCTTGCAAGCGGACCGAGCGCGCCATGGATGCCCTGCTGCGTGGCGGGGATGATTACGAGCTATTGTTTTGCGCGCCCCGCGAGAAGCGCGGTCAGGTTGAAGCGCTGGGGCGCCATCTCGAATTGCCGCTGCACCGGATCGGCCGCATCCTCGACAAGACCGGGTTGTGGCTGCAACGTGGTGACGGTGTCTGCGAAGCCGTCGCTGCACACGGGTTTGATCACTTCTCCCGGACGGGCGGGTGAAGCGTGTGAAGTGCAATTTTCTGGACATGAACATGCCTGAATCGATCTCTATCCGTACGGCCTCTGCTGCGGATGCCGAATGCTATGCAAGCTTTCTGGCCGGGATTTTTGCCGAGCATCTCGACACGGTTTGCCCGCCTGCGCATGCAGGCAGTGCCGAACAGCTGCGTGCCCACCTGCTTGCGCCGGGCCAAGACAACGCGGTCATCTTCCTGGCTGAACAGGAAGGCGAGCTGCTCGGAGCGCTCAGCTTGAGCGGGGGAACGCGTCCGGGGCTTGAGCATGTGGCCCGTCTGGGTTTGAGCGTGAAAAGCGCTGCGCGTGAATGTGGCATCGCGACCGCACTGATGCATGAGGCGCTGGCATGGCTGGCGGCTTCTCCCGTGATCGAACGGATCGAGCTGGAGGTGATGAGCAACAACGCCATCGCGATCCGCTTGTATGAAAACTGTGGTTTCGTGCATGAAGACATACGGCGTCAGGCGGTCAAAAAGAACGGGCGCTATTTCGATCTCTACAGCATGGGTCTGCTGAAAAGTGAAGCGGGCACCACGCAAGTATTCTGTGACTGCGGGATGCCCTTCTGATGCGCCCGACATTCCGGCTGCTGGTTTCCCATCCTGCCCACTTCATCTCACTGGGGTTCGGCGCCGGCCTCGCCCCGAAAGCGCCCGGCACGGTCGGCAGTTTCGTGGCCTGGGGCCTGTATGCCGTGCTGCAAAACAGCATCCCCTTCGTGTTTGCCGCATGGGTGCCAGTAGCCGTGCTGCTGGTGGCCTTCTTCATCGGCGCGGCCTGCATCGCCAGAACGGGGGCGGCCCTTGGCGAAGTGGACCATGGCGGCATCGTCTGGGACGAATTCGTTGCGGTATGGCTGGTGCTGGCCCTGATTCCCGCCACCTGGCCCTGGCAACTGGCCGGCGTGCTGGTGTTCCGCTTCTTCGACATCCTCAAACCCTGGCCGATCAACCTGGCCGATGCGCGGTTCAAGAATGGCCTTGGCGTGATGTTCGACGACCTTCTGGCGGCCGGCTATTCCTTGCTGTGTCTGCATGCTGTCCTGAAAGTGATGTCATGAGCGCCGCAGCCTTGCTGGACTTCATCCTGACCCTGGATGGGCTCAAGGCCGTCGAGCGCCAGACCATGCCGGCCGGGCTGTCGCGACGTGAAAACAGTGCCGAACACAGCTGGCACGGAGCCATGTGCGCGCTGCTGCTCGAAGGCGAATGTGCCTTTCCGGTCGATGCGCGCCATGCGGCCTTGCTGTTCCTGATGCACGATGTGCCCGAGATCGGCTGCGGCGACACCTTCGTCTATGCCGACGCACGCAGCGATGCCGCGCAACGCGAAGTCGCCGCGCTCGAACAATTGCTTGTAACTTTGCCTGCGCAGAATGCTGCCAATCTGCGTGAGCTGTGGGAAGAATTCACCGCCAACCAGACGCCTGAAGCGAAATATGCCAATGCACTGGACCGGCTGATGCCGCTTTTGCATAATCTCAGTCACGACGGTTTGAGCTGGCGCGAGCACAAGGTTCCACGCGAAAAAGTCCTTGCCCGTGTCAGCTTCATCGGCGAGGTCTTGCCACGCATCTGGCAGATCGTCCTACCCCGGATCGAAGATCATTTTGCAGGAGCACGCTATGACACCGGAACTTCACTCGCTGGTTGAACAACTCGGCCGCGCCTTGCTGGCGCATCAATGGCAACTGGCTACGGCCGAATCCTGCACGGGCGGGCTGGTCAGCGCCGCCGTGACCGACATCGCCGGATCAAGCGCCTGGTTCGACCGCGCCTTCATCACCTATTCCAACGAAGCCAAAGTCGAGATGCTCGGCGTTTCGCCGCTCACTCTGCACACGCATGGCGCGGTTTCCGAACAGACCGTGCATGAAATGCTGGCCGGCGCGCTGGCGAAATCCGTGGCACATGTTGCCGTCGCCATCTCCGGCATTGCCGGGCCAGGTGGCGGCACGCCAGACAAGCCGGTGGGCACCGTCTGCTTCGGCTGGCAACGGCGCGGCGCCAGCCCGGAATGCCGCACCCTGCTCCTGCCCGGCGATCGCTCCGCCGTCCGCGCGGCATCCACCCGGATCGCACTCGAAGGCGTGCTGGCGCTCGCGCAGCGCGGCTGAGGCGTGCCGGTGTAGGGTGGTGCAATCGAAGCGAAGCGCATTGCGCCGTATGGCGGTGGCAAAGGAATAATCCAGCGCAATCCCCTGCGGGCGATTGATGCCCTACGCTGATTACGCCGGACGTGGTACGAGTATGTGGGGTGGTGAGTGAGTCAAACGGTCAGGAGCAGACATTCATAAATTGGTCGTTCCTACGCTCTGCCTGGAAACGTCAGAATTCGGCGCTCCACGCCATCGCGTATACCAGAACAGGAAGTGGTGAATGACGTAGAACGTTGAACTATCACCAGTCTATTTCATTGCTCTATGATATTGGCAGCATGCTGCACCGTACTTGGTCCCCTTAACACGAAACCATCATTCCATGCTTCCCAGCGTCTTTTTAAGCCATAACTATTCAGATAAGCCTTTTGTTCGGCGCCTCGCTGCTGACTTGGACAACCAAGGCATTCCTTACTGGCTAGACGAAGCCGAGATCAAGATCGGCGAGTCACTGATTGAAAAAATTCGCGCAGGAATCGACAAAGTAGACTTCGTTGCCGTCGTACTCTCACCGAATTCCGTCGCCTCACCATGGGTTCAACGTGAAGTCGACGTCGCCATGAATCAGGAAATCATGGGGCGTCGTGTAAAAGTCTTGCCATTGATGTACCGAACGTGCGATCTGCCAGGATTCCTCCTTGGGAAACGCTATGCAGACTTTACCGAAGACGGCCGCTACCTCACCGCTTTTGAGGATCTTGTCCGAAGCCTCGGTGTGGTTTTTAACAAGAACGCGTATGCTCCACCGGCCAATGCCACGAATCTCGCCCAGGCTCTGGATAAGGTGTGGAGCAAGGCGTTGCCAGTGCTCTCACGCCCGTTCCATCGTCCGTTTCAGTACATGGGGATGACTATTCAAGACGCCGCCCGTG
>JAGTRY010000125.1 GCA_018262235.1 Pseudomonadota bacterium | reverse complement strand
ATCTCAATGCGCGAAGGTGGTGACATCATCGCCCTGGGCAAGCAGCTCGACAAGGTGACCGCACGGATCGATGCCCAACTGCCGGTCGGCGTGAAGATGGAACGCGTGGCGAATCAGCCGCGGGCCGTCGCTGATTCGGTGCATGACTTTGTCAAATCACTGACGGAAGCCGTGGTGATCGTGCTCGGCGTCAGCCTGCTGTCCCTGGGTTTTCGCACCGGAGTGGTGGTGGCGATCTCGATTCCGGTGGTCCTGGCGATCACCTTCCTGTTCATGCACCTGTTCGATATCGGCTTGCACAAGATTTCGCTGGGGGCCCTGATCCTGGCGCTGGGTCTGCTGGTGGATGACGCGATTATCGCCGTGGAGATGATGGCAACCAAGATGGAGCAGGGCTGGGAGCGGATGCGCGCGGCAAGTTTTGCGTATACCTCGACGGCCATGCCGATGCTCTCTGGCACACTGGTGACGGCAGCGGGTTTCCTGCCGATAGCCACGGCGGCTTCGACGGTTGGCGAATATACCCGTTCGCTGTTCGAGGTGACGGTGATTGCGCTGCTGACCTCCTGGATCGCTGCCGTGCTGTTCGTGCCCTTCATCGGCTACTACCTGCTGCCGGACTTCAGCCGGCTGTCCGGCAAGACCAGCCTGCTGGTGCGGGTCCTCGCCAAGCTGGCGCCGCGTTTGACGGTGCGCATGATCGAACGATCACATAGCACGCATGCGGAAGCAGCGATCTATTCCACGCCGTTCTACCAGCGTTTCCGCACGGCCGTGAGCTGGTGCGTGGCCCATCGCTGGCTGGTGATCAGCGCCACGTTGCTGAGCTTTGCCGCATCGATTTGGGGCTTTCGCTATGTACCTCAGCAGTTCTTCCCGGATTCGATCCGGCCCGAATTGCTGGTCGACCTGCGCTTGCAGCAAGGCTCGTCGTTCGCTGCGGTAGACCAGTCGGTCAAGCGCCTGGAAGCCTATCTGGCCAAGCAGGAAGGCATCGAAAACTACGTGGCTTATATCGGCACTGGCAGCCCGCGTTTTTACCTGCCGCTGGATCAGCAACTGCCCCAGGCCAACTTCGCCCAGTTCGTGATCCTGCCCAAGGATCTTGCCACGCGCGAAGTCTTGCGCAAACGCCTGATCGCCCTGTTCCAGAACGATTTCGCCGAATTGCGGGCCTCGATCAATCGCCTGGAAAACGGCCCGCCGGTGGGCTTTCCGGTGCTCTATCGGGTCAGTGGTCCGGACCATACACAGATCCAGCGGATCGCCGACGAGATTGCCCGTGTCATGCGCGCCAATCCAGCCCTGGCGAATGTGCAGAAGGATGCGGATGAGGCATCGAAAGTCGTGCGCATCCATATCGACACCGAGAAAGCGCGGATAGCCGGGCTCTCGCGTCAGGATGTACAGACCTTCATGGCGACTGCGCTCAACGGGGGAACCGTGACCCAGTTCCGCGAAGGCATCGAGACCATCGACGTGAACCTGCGTGGCCTGCGCAAGGACATCGGCATGGCCTGGCTGTCGGAGATGAACATTCCCAATGGCAGCGGCCGTGGCGTGGTGCTGTCGCAGATTGCCACGCTGGAATATGGTTTCGAGCCCGGGTTGCTGTGGCGGCGCAATCGCCTGCCGACCGTTTCCGTGCGGGCCAATCTGTACGGAACGGAACAGCCTTCCGAAGTGGTCAAGCAGCTTGCCCCGCAGATCGCCCGGATCGAGCAGGCCTTGCCACTGGGTTACCACTTGGCGGTGGGGGGCGCGGTCGAGGAAAGTGCCAAGGGCAGCAAATCGGTGGTTGCAGGCGTACCGCTCTTCATCCTGGCGGTGCTGACCATCCTGATGCTGCAATTGCAGAATTTTTCACGGGTGACCATGGTCGTGCTCACCGCACCGCTCGGGATGATCGGTGTGACGCTGGCGCTGCTGGTCTTCGCGCAGCCTTTCGGGTTTGTGGCGATGCTCGGCACGATTGCCTTGTCGGGGATGATCATGCGCAACTCGGTGATCCTGATCGACCAGATCGTGCAGGACGAAACAGCGGGTGTACCGCGCGGGCAGGCCATTGTGGAAGCCACCGTGCGGCGCTTCCGGCCGATCATGCTGACGGCCGCTGCGGCGATTCTGGCGATGATTCCCCTGTCGCGTTCGGCGTTCTTCGGACCGATGGCCGTGGCGGTGATGGGCGGCCTGGCGGTGGCGACCTTGCTGACCCTGTTGTTCCTGCCTGCGCTGTACGCGGCGTGGTATCGCACGCCGTCAGCCAGGCTAAGCGGTTAGAATCCCTGCGCCCAGGGCACACAATAGAGGATCACAACATGGATATCGAACAGGCTCGTTTCAACATGATCGAACAACAGATCCGGCCTGCCGATGTGCTCGATCCGGCCACACTGGAGACCTTGTCCCTGGTCCGCCGCGAGCGCTTTGTGTCGCCTGTTTTGCAAGCGCTGGCGTTTGCCGAAATCGAGCTGCCGGTTGGCTGCGGGCAGCACATGCTGTCGCCGCAGGTCGAGGCGAAAGTGCTGCAGGCATTGAATCTGCGACGGGGCGATTCGGCTCTGGAAATCGGTTGCGGCTCGGGCTACATGGCTGCGTTGCTGGCCATGCGCGCCGGGCAGGTCCACAGCCTGGAGATCGAATCGGTACTGGTCGGTCTGGCCCGGGAAAACCTGCAGCGGGCGGGCGTCGACAATGTCGTGGTCGTGGAGGCGGATGGCTTCGGAGGCTGGGCCGAAGCTGCACCCTACGACGTGATTGTCGCTTCCGGGGCGGTGCCGGAAATTCCGCAAGCATGGCTGGACCAGCTCAAGATCGGCGGACGCCTGTTCGCGTTTGTAGGCAAGGGCCCGGTCATGGAAGGGCGGCTGGTGACGCGGGTGAGCGGGACGGACTGCCGTAGCCTGAACGTCTTTGAAACCACCGTGACGCCGCTTCGCCTGAAGGGGGAAAAAGCCCCGTTCGTTTTGTGAAGGCCCACGCATGCTGACAAATCTGAGCGTTGAAGACTTGGCTGCATGGCTGGCCGATTCCGGGCGCGCTGCGCCGGTGCTGCTGGATGTGCGCGAAGTATGGGAAGTGGAGCATTGTGCAATACCCGGAATCCTGGCGGTGCCGATGGCGGAAGTGCCTTCGCGCGTGCATGAACTCGAACCTGCACGGGCGCTGGTGTGCATCTGCCACCATGGCATGCGCAGCCAGCAAGTGGCACGGTATCTCGCGCAGCAGGGGTTTGAAAAAGTGTATAACCTTGCCGGAGGGATGGATGCGTGGGCGCAACGGATTGACCCACGCATGCCCCGCTATTGAATGAACTGAGGTCGTATTTCAGGAGTCGAAATGAAGCGCATTGTTCTGTTCGTGGCCGCAGCCTGCTCTTGCAGTCTTGTGCAGGCCGCTGATCTGCTGGGGATCTATAAGGATGCCCGGGTCAGCGATACAAAATATGCCGGCGCACGTTATCAGCTTGAGGCCGGGCGTGAAAAGCTGCCACAGGGCCGTGCCGGTTTGCTGCCGACGCTGAGTCTCAACGGCAGCAGCAGCTACCTGAACATGGATGCGACGCTGCCGACCAGCCGGAAGTATGACTACAACACCAATAGCTACTCCCTGCAGCTGACCCAGCCCTTGTTCCGCTGGCAGAACTGGGTGAGCTACAAGCAGGGCGAACTGCAGGCCAGTCTGGCCGAAGTCCAGTTCGCTGCGGCTGAAATGGATCTGATGTTGCGCAGCACCCAGGCCTACTTCGACCTGCTCAACGCGCAGGATGTCCTGAACGTGGTGACCCAGTTGAAGACCGCCGCCGGTGAGCAGTTGCAGCTGTCGAAAAAGAGTTTCGAGGTGGGAACGGTGACGGTGACGGACGTCAATGATGCACAGTCCCGGTACGATATTGCTGCCGCCCAGGAAATTGCCGCGCAGAACGATGTGAATGTGAAGCGCGAAGCGCTCCGCGTGCTGACCGGCAAGGAACCACCGGTGCTCGCCAAGTTGCGCACGGGGGTGAACCTGACGCCCCCTTCGCCGGCCGATGCGGAGCAATGGGCGCAGGCCGCCCAGCAGGGGAACTTCGATGTGCAGGCGCAACAACTGACCACCGAAATTGCGGCACGCGAGGTCGAGCGCAATCGCGCCGCGCATTTGCCGACGGTGGATGCGGTGGGTTCCTATACCCGGTATCACGCCGGTGGCAGCACCAGCTCGGTGACCGAGTCGCGCTACAGCGACTGGTCTGTTGGCGTGCAGGCCACGCTCCCGCTGTATCAGGGCGGTGGCGTCCAGTCCAAGGTCCGTGAAACCGTAGCGCTGGCGGAAAAAGCCAAGGATGATCTGGAGGGCGCCAAACGTACCGCCGGACAGACTGCGCGTCAGTCCTATCTGGGGGTGACCAGCGGGATCGCCCAGATCAAAGGTTACGAAGCCGCGGTGGTGTCCAGCACCAGCGCGCTGGAATCCAACAAGCTGGGTTATCAGGTGGGCGTCAAGATCAATATGGACGTGCTGAACGCCCAGTCGCAACTGGCCGATACTTCCCAGAAACTGGCCAAAGCACGTTACGACACGATCATGGCGCAGGTGAAGCTGAAACAGGCCGTCGGTAGTCTTTCGATGAAGGATCTGGAAGAGATCAACGCCTTGCTGGAACACTGAACTCGCGGGAATGTCTGGGAATGAGGGCGCGGCAACGCGCCCTTTTCACGTCGGCAGGACTTGGCCGATGGCTTGAAGGGTACGCCGGGTGGCGCCGCGATTTGCTTCGGCAAAGGCCTGTCCGGCCTTTCCCATGGCCTGACGTGCGGTGGCGTCGGCAAGCAACTGCGCACAGGTGGCGAGAGCCTGGTCCAGATCGGGACAGCGCCGCGCCGCGCCGGCAGCGATGGCCTGGGTGGCGGCTTCGGTGAAGTTGAAGGTATGGGGGCCGACCAGCACCGGGGTGCCGGCTGCACAGGCTTCGATCAGATTCTGTCCGCCCAGTGGCTGCCAGCTGCCTCCGATGATTGCCACATCGGCCATGCGGTAATAGGCCACCATCTCGCCCATGCTGTCGCCAAGCCAGACCCGGGTTGCCGGCGCAATGGCTTCGCCGGAGCTGCGGCGTTGCAGGCTGAGTCCGTGCTGGGCGACCAGCGTGGCCACTTCATCAAAACGCTGGGGATGACGGGGCACCAGCACCAGCAGGGCTTGCGCCGGCGCATGGCGGGCAAATGCCGCCAGCAGCGGCGCTTCTTCGCCTTCGCGGGTGCTCGCTGCCAGGATGATCGGGCGTCCGCCCGCGGTTTGTTTGAACTCGGTGCCCCGCGCGAGCAGGGCGGGGTTGAGTTCGACGTCGAACTTCATGTTGCCGCAGACTTCCGTCGTACGGGCTCCGCAGGCGCGTAGCCGTTCGGCATCATCTGCCGTTTGCGCCAGAACTTTGGTAAAGCGCCCGAACGTCGCCCGGGCGAGCTGGCCAAGCCGCTGGTAGCCGCGTGCAGAGCGGGCAGAGAGACGGGCGTTCACCAGCAACATCGGCACGCCTGCGACCTCGGCGGCGTGCATCAGGTTCGGCCAGACTTCGGTTTCCATCACGATGCCCAGTTGCGGCCGGGCGCGCTGCAGGAAGCGGCGCTGTGCCCACGGAAAGTCGTAGGGCAGATAGCAGGAATGGACGCGGGGCTCTGTGGCGAATAACTCCGCGCCTGTTGCACGTCCGGTCGGTGTCATGTGGGTGAGCAGGATGTCGTGCTGCGGGTACTGTGTGAGCAGGGCTTTCACCAGCGGCTGAGCCGCTCGGGTTTCGCCCACCGACACGGCATGCAGCCAGATGCGCGGGCACTTGCCCGCCAGTGGCGCGGCGCCAAAGCGTTCGGCGAGATGCTGCAGGTATTCAGGCTGCTTGCGGGCGCGATAGAGCAGACGCAGGCCGATCAGGGGCAGGCCAAAGTGCCACAGCACGGAGTAGGCAAGGCGGTTCATGTGCGGGCCGTCTGGCGGCAGGATTTGTGGGAGCGACGTTCACGTCGCGAAGCAACGTTTCGCGACGTGGACATCGCGCCCACAGACGTCTTCACGTTTCGAGACTGCGCCATGATTTGCAGGAGGGATGTGTGACTCATGATTTCCGGGCGAGCAGCTTGGTCAAGGTGGTCAGCACCGTATCGGGTGTCGGACACAGCCCCTTGCCGCCGAGGTTGATGGCCTGGGGGCCGGCGAAAACGCCGGTCAGCCCGGGATCGGTGGCGACATACAGGGCTACGACCGGCCGGGCCAGCGCTGCGGCCAGATGGGTCAGCCCGGTATCCACGCCGACCACACCGGCCGCTCCGGCCAGCACGCTCGCCAGTCCGTTCAGGGAGGAAGGGGGCGCAACTTCCGCGCCGGGAATGCTTGCGGCGATGCGGTGGGCACGTTCGCGTTCGCGCGGGCTGCCGGCCGGCAGGATGCAGCGCAAACCCTGTGTGGCGAGTTGTGTGCCAAGTACCTGCCAGTGGGCCTCGGGCCACAGCTTGTCATCGCGGCTGGTGGCCGTGAGCAGGACACAATAGCCGGATGGCAAGGCCGGGTCCGGCAGTGTCTGCGCTGCGTGGATCCCGTAGCGCAAGGGCAGATCCTGCGCATAATCGCAAGCAGCAGCCGCGAGCCAGCGATTGCGTTCGACGGCGTGAGCATTCGTCGGGATGGCATAACGGCAGTCATAGAACCAGGCCGCCTGGCGTTCGCGTGCCACTTCGGCGCTGTAGCCGCAACGCAAGCCCTGCGCCATGCGGGTAATCAGGGCGCTTTTCAGCAAGCCTTGCGTGTCGAGAACCAGATCGTAATAGGGCGTGCGCAATTGCTGGATGAAGGCGCGCATTTCCGCCCAGGTGGCGCGCTGCCCGAGCTGTTTGCGCCAGCGCCGGATGGCGACCGGCAGCACCGTGCGGACGCCAGGATGCAGACGCGGGATCTCGGCAAACGACTCTTCCACCACCCAGTCAATCGCAATGTTCGGCCAGGTGCGACGCAGGTCGCTGACCACCGGGAGGTTGTGGATCACGTCACCGAGCGAAGAAGTTTTGACGAGCAGGATCGAGCGCATCGTGTCCGGAAGGATGGAGAGTGGCCGGGGTGAGCCAGCCGATCTGGCTTAGAATGAGCGCCGGATTGTAACCCTTGGCGCTTCCCATGACTGATCGCTTGCCGCTGTCGGCCGTCCTGATAACCCTGAATTGCGTCAATTCCCTGCGGGCAACGCTGGAATCCCTGCGCTTCTGCGAAGAAATCATCGCCGTGGATTCGGGAAGCACGGATGGCACGCTGGAGTTGCTGCAGGCTTTCGGTGCAAAAGTGACGGTGGAAACCTGGCGCGGCTTTGGCCCGCAGAAGCAGTTCGCGATCGAGCAGGCCTCGTACGACTGGGTGTTGTGTGTGGATTCCGATGAAATCGTTTCGCCGGAATTGCGTGCCAGCATCGAAACCGCGCTGCTCAAACCCGCTTTCCAATATTACGAGTTCCCGCGCCGCAATCGATTCCTGGGGCGCTATCTGCGCCACGGCGAAGGCTACCCGGATCTGTCCCTGCGCCTGTTTGACCGTCGCCAGGCGCGTTGGTCAGAGGATATCGTGCATGAGCGTGTCATCACGCTGGGGGTCGTCGGACGTTTGTCGGGGGATCTGTTGCATCACTCCGAAGACACGATAGAAACTTACCTGTCCAAGCAGAACCGGTACACCACACTGGCAGCCAGAACGCTGATCGAAGAAGGCGCGCAAGTCCCGTTTGGAAAGTTGCTGTTCAGCCCGTTGTTCCGTTTTATCAAGTTTTACCTGTTGCGTGGAGGCTGGCTCGATGGCCTGCCGGGCCTGATCCACATCCTGATCGGCTGTTTCAACAGCTTTGCCAAGTATGCGAAAATGATCGAGTTGTCGCGGCGCTAAGCGTCGCGTATTGGTTTTTCGATGGTTTCCTGCCGTAACTGAAAGCGCCGTCCCATGAAAATTCTTGTTACCGGCGCAGCCGGATTCATCGGCATGCATACTGCGCTGCTGCTCCTGCAACGTGGTGACGAGGTGGTTGGTATCGACAACCTCAATGACTACTATGATCCGCAG
>JAGTRY010000036.1 GCA_018262235.1 Pseudomonadota bacterium | reverse complement strand
TGCCGGATGCGAATGTAGTCGTCCAAAGCAGTCTTAAGAGTCGGTGCCGAGCGCTTCGCGATTGCACTGGAGATGGCGACCGCTCCAGTGGTGTTGATCTGGGTGTTGGCCTTCTCCGCAGCCTCGCGAGCCTGCATCACGGTCATGGCCGGAAACTCACCAAGCTTCAGCGGCTTGGTGACTCCGTCGACCTCGCGGCGCAGGACAAAGCTGATGCTTTTGACCCCCACATAGGCATACAAGCCGCGTATACCAGTATCCCGAATGCGGACGGTGCCCGCAGTTGGACGTGGGTAGTTACTCAACAGTGACTGGGTAAGTTTTTCCGAGGCCATTGCGTTTCCGACCAAATCCCGACCAAATCGGCCGTCAATCGAAAACTAGCACTTACCAACAACCGCTACAACCCTTGAAAAATATAGTGGTGCCCGGGAAGGGACTCGAACCCCCACGTATTGCTACGCCAGAACCTAAATCTGGTGCGTCTACCAATTTCGCCACCCGGGCATCGGGGCGCTGCCGGAGCGGGAGCGCGCGAAGAGGCGCGGATTATAGCGCAGGCTTCCAGCCCGTGGCGGGCCGGCGCCGGTATACTCGCAGCCCTTATGCCTGTCGATCACTACGAAAACTTCCCCGTTGCCTCCGTCCTGCTGCCCGCGCGTCTGCGTGAGCCCGTTGAAGCCATCTATGCCTTCGCACGCAGCGCGGATGACATTGCCGACGAAGGCGATGCAACGGACACGGAACGCCTGGCCGGGTTGGCAGCCTATCAACGCCAACTGGACGTAATCGAAGCGGACGGTGTGCCGGATGAGCCCATGTTTGCGCGCCTGGCCCGCAATGTGCACGCGTGGCAGTTGCCGGTCCGCTTGCTGCGCGATCTGCTCGACGCCTTCGCGCAGGACGTAGTGAAGAAACGTTATGCCGATTTTCCGGAGTTGCTCGACTACTGCCGCCGCTCGGCCAACCCGGTCGGCCGCCTGTTGCTGCATCTTTACGGCGAGGCGACGGATGAAAACCTGCGACGCTCGGACCTGATCTGCTCGGCGCTGCAAGTCATCAACTTCTGGCAGGACGTAGGCGTGGACTGGGCCAAGGATCGCGTCTATTTGCCGCAGGACAGCCTTGCACGCTTCGGCGTTACCGAAACACAGATCGCCAGCGGCACGGTGGATTCCACATTCCGCGCCCTCATGCGGCATGAAGTGCAACGTGCCCGTGCCATGATGCTGGATGGCGCGCCACTGGCGTCCGCCCTGCCCGGCCGCGTCGGCTGGGAATTGCGGCTGGTGGTGCAAGGCGGGCTGCGGATTCTGGAACGGATCGAAGCCGTGGATTACGATGTGTTCCGGCACAGACCGGTGCTGGGCAAGCGGGATTGGCTGATACTGGGCTGGCGAGCGTTGAGAATGTTGGAGCGGCCAATGGCCGCTAATCGTTCGCGGCCTTTGGCCGCTCCTACATGAATTCGCGCCTTCTTATGCCGGAAATCGATGGATAGACAAAAAGGTAAGCAGAACCATGACCCCCGACGAATACTGCGAACAGAAAGCCGCCGCCAGCGGCTCTTCTTTCTATTACAGCTTCCGCTTCCTTACGCCCGAACGCCGTCGTGCGATCACCGCGCTCTACGCCTTCTGCCGCGAAGTGGATGATGTGGTCGACGAGACCAGCGATCCGCAGGTCGCCGCCCAGCAACTCGACTGGTGGCGGGGCGAAACCGTCGCCATCTACAACGGCACACCTGAACATCCTGTCGGCAAGGCACTCGTACAGGTCGTGAAAAATTTCCGCCTGCCACAGGAACAGCTGCTGGAAATCATCGATGGCATGCAGATGGATCTGGAACAGGCGCGCTATGCCGATTTCAAGGCGCTGAATCTGTACTGCTACCGTGTCGCCAGCGTGGTCGGCCTGCTTGCCGCCGAGATCTTCGGCTACACCGACCGCCAGACCCTGAAATACGCACATGACCTCGGCATTGCCTTCCAGCTCACCAACATCATCCGCGACGTGGGTGAAGACGCCCGGCGTGGTCGCATCTACCTGCCGGTCGATGAACTTGAGCGCTTCAATGTGCCGGCCAAGGACATTCTGGAAGCACGCAGCAGCGAGAACTTCCAGCGCCTGATGGCCTTCCAGATCGAACGCGCGCAGAAATACTACGACCAGGCGCTGGCCCAGTTGCCCGCCGTGGATCGCAAGAGCCAGCGCGCCGGCCTGATCATGGCTGCGATCTACCGCGAAACCCTGCGTGAAGTGGAAGCCGACGGCTGCCGCGTGCTGACCCACCGCGTCTCGCTGACTCCGATCCGCAAGCTGTGGCTGGCGGTGAGGGCGTGGGTAAAGAGCTGAGCGCATGAACCAGAGCAAACGCATCGCCATCATCGGCGCCGGCTATGCCGGCCTCTCTGCCGCCGTCGAACTGACCCGTGCCGGGCTGGACGTGACCGTCTTCGAGGCCTCGCGCGTGATGGGTGGGCGTGCCCGGGTGGTGGAGAAGGATGGCTACCGGCTGGATAACGGCCAGCACATCCTGCTGGGGGCCTACACGGAAACCTTGAAACTGCTGCGCTTCCTCAAGGTGAATCCGAAACGCCTGCTGTCGCTGCCTTTCGTGCTGCATGTCCCGGGGCGACTCACGCTGCGGGCGGCGAACCTGCCTGCGCCTTTCCATCTTGCTGTCGCCCTGCTGCGCAGCAAAGAACTTACGTGGGCGGATCGTTTTGCAGCACTGCGCCTGATCCGTTTCCTGAAAAAGTGTGATTACACGCTGAACGCGGATTACCCGGTCAGCGAGCTGCTGGACCGTACCCGCCAGACGCCACTTTTGCGTGAGCTGATGTGGAATCAGCTCTGCGTGGCGGCGCTGAACACCCCGCCCGAACAGGCTTCGGCGCAGGTTTTTGCGCATGTTTTGCGCGATTCGGTGGGAGCCTCGGCCACTGCCTCTGAAATGCTGATCCCGCGCGTGGATCTGACCGAGCTGTTGCCGGTGCAGGCCGGCATCTATCTGGGCATGAACGGCACGGTGATCCATACGGCCTGCCCGATCAAGCGGGTGCGCGAGGAAAATGGCGTCTTCGCCCTCGAAGGCGATCCGGCCGGGACTTCACGCTACAGCCACGTCATCGTCGCCACCGCGCCGTATCACGTCAGCAGCCTGCTCGGCGATTTTGCGGAACTGACCTATCTGCGTGGGCAGATCGACGCACTGGTGCATGAGCCGATTACCACCGTGTATCTGGCCTACGACGAGCATCTGAGTCTGCCCGAACCGATGATCCAGATCAGTGGTTCCATCGTGCAGTGGCTCTTCGACAAAGGCCAAAGCACTGGCGAGAAAGGTCTGCTGGCCGGCGTCATCTCCGCCAGCGGCCCTCACACGGAACTCTCGCGCGAGGAAATCGCGCTGCAGGCACATCAGGCCGTGGAAGCCCTGTTCCCGCGCCTGAAGGCGCCACGCTGGTCACAAGTCATCACCGAACGCCGCGCAACCTTTGCCTGCCGACCCGGCATCATCCGGCCCCTGCCGATCACACCGGTGAAAAACCTTTTCCTGGCAGGCGATTACGTGGATTCGCCTTATCCGGCAACCATCGAGGCAGCGGTGTGTGCCGGGCTGAATGCCGCCAGACAGGTTTTGCGCACGACAGGAGAAGACCCGAAACCGGCCTGAGCAGTCCGGCCCCCTGCCATGCTGGTGCCCATTGCCGGCAAAAGACAAAAGCCAAAGGCCATCCGCGCTCGCGCGATGGCCTTTTGGCCGGCAAGCCCCCTGCCGCGATCCTCAGTTTTTGCTGCCCGGCATCTGAACAAAGGCAGAAAAAGCTTCGGTGGACGCCTTGGAGACTTGTTCCAGCGTTTTGCGGGCTGTTTCAAAAGTGTGCTGCAATGCTTCCGCCGCTGCACGGCTGTTCAGAGGCATGCCATGGAGCATGTCCTGCATCGCACCGAACATTTCCTGGCCGCTGCTGTTGAGCTGATCGCTGAGCATCTTGCCCATCTCGGCCTGCATGTCGGCGGTGATTTCAGCGACCGTGCGACTACAGGCGAACATCTTTTCTGCCGTCTGCTGGGCATAACGTGAACGCAATTCCATTGCGTCCTGCGGCGAATTGACCTGGGCCAGCGATTTGGCACTGGTCACGCCCTCATCAAAAATATCGCGTGCCACATCGACCTGGAGCTGCATGATCCGCTGGGAATTCTCGATCGAGAGTTGGGCCAGCTTCAGTGCTGCAGCCAGATTTTTCTTCTGCAGGTCAGCCACCACGGTGTGCTCGGGTTTCGTTGCCATACATTCCTCCTAGGGAGTGCTACATCCACCAAACCAGATCACCCGTCTCGCTCGTGATCTGAAGCCAGCAATGCAAATGTCACATCATTTACCTACGGCACTTCGATTCCGGACTTGAAAGCAGCCTGCCCGGGCCCCATCTTCATGGAAAGCCCAGACAGGAGCCAAACCATGCGTTTTGACAAGCTCACCACCAAATTCCAGCAAGCCCTCGCCGATGCACAAAGCATCGCCGTAGGCCATGATTGCCAATACATCGAGCCGCCTCACCTGCTCGCCGCCCTGCTGCAACAGGAAGACGGCGGCACGGCATCCTTGCTCACCCGCGCGGGCGTCAACGTGCCGGCGCTGAAGACGGCACTGGACCACGCCATCGACCGCCTGCCCCAGGTACAAGGCAGCAGTGGCGAAGTGCAGGTCGGCCGCGATCTGTCGAACCTGCTCAATATCACCGACCGCGAAGCCCAGCAGCGCGGCGATCAGTTCATTGCCAGCGAAATGTTCCTGCTCGCCCTGTGCAAGGACAAAGGCAACACCGGCAAGCTCTTCAAGGAACACGGCGCCAGCCAGAAAGCACTGGAAGCAGCCATCGAAGCCGTGCGCGGCGGCGCCAGCGTGAATGACGCCGAAGCCGAGTCCCAACGTGAAGCATTGAAGAAATACTGTCTGGACCTCACGGATCGTGCCCGTCAGGGTAAGCTCGATCCAGTGATCGGGCGCGATGACGAGATCCGCCGCGCCATCCAGATCCTGCAGCGCCGCACCAAGAACAACCCGGTACTGATCGGCGAACCCGGCGTGGGCAAGACCGCTATCGTTGAAGGTCTCGCGCAGCGCATCATCAATGGCGAAGTGCCGGAAACCCTCAAGGGCAAGCGCGTACTCGCCCTGGACATGGCCGCCCTGCTGGCCGGCGCCAAATATCGTGGCGAGTTCGAGGAACGCCTGAAGGCTGTGCTCAACGACATCGCCAAGGAGGAAGGCCAGGTCATCGTCTTCATCGACGAGCTGCACACCATGGTCGGTGCCGGCAAGGCCGAAGGCGCGATGGATGCCGGCAACATGCTCAAACCGGCCCTGGCGCGCGGCGAGCTGCACTGCATCGGCGCCACCACGCTGGACGAATACCGCAAGTACATCGAGAAGGATGCCGCACTGGAACGGCGCTTCCAGAAAGTGCTGGTCGATGAACCTTCGGTGGAATCCACCATCGCGATCCTGCGCGGCTTGCAGGAAAAATACGAACTGCACCACGGCGTGGACATCACCGATCCGGCCATCGTCGCCGCTGCCGAACTCTCGCATCGCTACATCACCGACCGCTTCCTGCCCGACAAGGCCATCGACCTGATCGACGAAGCCGCCGCGCGCATCCGCATGGAAATCGATTCCAAGCCGGAAGTGATGGACAAGCTGGAACGCCGCATCATCCAGCTCAAGATCGAACGTGAAGCGGTGCGCCGCGAGAAGGACGAAGCCTCAAGAAAACGCATGAGTCTGATCGAAGCCGAGATCGACAAGCTGGAGCGCGAATACACCGATCTGGAAGAAATCTGGAAGGCTGAAAAATCGGTGGTGGTTGGCTCGCAACACATCAAGGAAGCCATCGACAAGGTTCGCCAGCAGATGGAAGAAGCGCGGCGCGCCGGCAACTGGCAGAAGATGAGCGAGCTGCAATATGGCGAACTGCCCAAGCTCGAAGCCCAGCTCAAGACGGCGGAAGGTGCCGAAGGCTACCGGCCGGCCAACAAGCTGCTGCGCACCCAGGTCGGCGCCGAGGAGATCGCTGAAGTCGTGTCACGTGCCACCGGCATCCCGGTCAGCAAGATGATGCAGGGCGAGCGTGAAAAACTCCTGAAGATGGAAGAGAAGCTGCACGAACGCGTGATCGGCCAGGATGAAGCCGTGCGCCTCGTGAGCGACGCGATCCGCCGCTCGCGCGCCGGGCTGTCGGAAGAAGGTCGGCCCTACGGTTCCTTCCTCTTCCTTGGCCCCACCGGCGTGGGCAAGACCGAGCTGTGCAAGACGCTCGCCGGCTTCCTGTTCGATTCCGAGGAGCACCTGATCCGCATCGACATGAGCGAGTTCATGGAGAAGCATTCGGTAGCGCGTCTTATCGGCGCACCGCCGGGATACGTGGGCTACGAGGAAGGTGGCTATCTCACCGAGCAGGTGCGGCGCAAACCCTACTCCGTGCTGCTCTTTGACGAAGTCGAAAAGGCCCACCCGGATGTGTTCAACGTGCTGCTGCAGGTGCTCGATGATGGGCGCATGACGGACGGCCAGGGCCGCACCGTGGACTTCAAGAACACCGTGATCGTGATGACATCCAACTTGGGCAGCCAGATGATCCAGCAGATGGCGGGTGAGCCCTATCCGGCCATCAAGTCAGCGGTGATGGCTGAGGTGAAGACCTTCTTCCGCCCGGAATTCATCAACCGCATCGACGAAGTGGTGGTCTTCCACGCCCTGGGCGAAGCGAATATCAAATCGATTGCACGCATCCAGCTGGAAAACCTGAAGAAGCGGCTGGGCAAACTGGAGATTGGCCTGACCGTCACCGAAGCGGCGCTGGCAGAGGTCGCCAAGGCCGGCTTCGATGCGGTGTTCGGGGCCCGGCCGCTCAAGCGCGCGATTCAGGAGTACATCGAGAATCCGCTCGCCAAAGAGATTCTTGAAGGCCGCTTCGGGCCCAAGGATACGGTGGTCGTGGATGCAGCAAACGGCGTGATCAGCTTCCACAAACCCAGTTAACGCTGCCGGGCGCAGCACAAGCTACGGCCCTACAAGCTGCTGTAGGGCCGGCCGTCCTTGGTATAACCTTTTGCGCCGCTGTGAATGTCATAAACCTGCCCGCGAACGGGCGCTTCAGGCGGCACGATGATCCAGGTCCGGTTGCTCTGGGTGATCGGATCGGCAGGTAGCGTGCGCAGATAGCGTTTATCGACCAGCTCTGCCAGCGAATCGGGATAACGCCCGTTGTCACCGTAAAACTTATCGATCACATCCCGCGTGGTCTTCAGGTTCTCCATCAGGACCGCGTCCTTGGAGCGGTCGAGACTATCGAAATAACGGGGCACCACAATGCTCAGCAGCAATGCCAGAATGGCCATGGCCACCAGCATCTCGATCAGGGTGAAGCCGCGCCAGGAGCGACTTGCGCAACGATCAATCACGCGACCCACCGAATTGGCGTGCGCTGCCATCAATGCTCTGACGCTGCGCATCAGAGGAAGCAGCGGGCTGGACAGGTGACGTGTTCTGCTGCGCTGGCACCTCCGCCGAAACGGGATTGTCGCCTTCGTTACGCCGGCCACGCACGCTGCTGTAGGTGCCGGAATCGAAACGGGCGGCTTCGGGACTCATCAGATTGTTGCCGCGGATCAGGCGGGGCGTAATCGACAAGACGATCTCCGTCTTGCTTTTGTCCGTGCTGTCTGAACGGAACAGACGCCCCAGAATCGGAATGTCGCCAAGCAGCGGGACCTTGCTGACGCTCTTCTTGTCGCTATCCTGGATCAGCCCGGCCAGCACCTGATTCTCTCCATCCTTGAGACGCAGCATGGTGGTCGCATTGCGTGTGCCGATCCGGTAGGCCACCGTCGTGCCGTTCTTTTCGGTACCGTTGATGGAACTGACTTCAAGGCCAAGCTTCAACCCGATTTCATTGCCGGGAAAGATCTGCGGCTCCACATCGAGCTTGATGCCCACGTCGATATAGGTCACGTTCTGGCTGACCACCCCGGTCGAGGTTGTATTGGATGCGAGCTGCGGCACGCGTTCTCCGATCATGACCTTGGCCTTTTCCCTGTTGCGAGTCCGGATGCGCGGATTGGCCAGCACATTCACGTCGCTGTCGGTTGCGCTGAAATTCACCGTGGTCGAGCCAAGTGTCATGCCAAGACTGGCCGGTGTCAGGTTATAGAGATCGCGCAAGGTCAGCGTGTTGTTGCTGCTGCTGCTCACATAACCGGAGGTGGTGTCGGTCGTGCTGGTAGTCGTGCTCACCGTGCGCGCCAGAGGGGTCAGGCTCATCGAACCGGGCCAGGCCACACCCAGACTCTCCAGCTTGCCCTTGCTGATTTCGAGGATCGTCACTTCCAGCATCACTTCGGGTTCGGGCATATCGTGCATGGCAACGAGCTTTTCAGCCATCGCGATGGCTTCGGGGGTGTCCCGCACGATGATCATGTTGAGTTTCTCATCGACGACCACTTCGTGAAACTTCAGCACGGTCTTGAGACTGTTCGCAACGAATTTGGCATCCGCATTGCTCAGCTGGAAACTGCGGATCGCCAAGGCTTGATAGTCATGTTGCTTATTGACGTCGTCGGTATACACCAGCAAGGTGTTCTCATCCAGCGAACGCCAGGCCAACCCGCTGGTCAGGACAATCTTGTCGAGGGCAGCCTTGACCGTGGTATTGCGCAGGAAAACTGTGGTCTTCAGATCGGGCGGGATGTCCCGGTCGAAGATGACGTTCAGGCCTGAAGCATGTGTGACCGCATCGAAAAGGGAACGCACCGAAGCGTCGCGGAATTCCAGGGTCACACGCTTGAGCAGGGGATCCTCCTGCGGGGAAATGGATTTCGAAGGCACCGCTTTGGCCCCTGCCACCGACTTGGCCACAGTAGCCACGGCCGGCGTCTTGACGGTTGCAGCAGGCACTTGCGCCGGCACGGCCTCGGTTACGGGCTTGCTTTCCGGTAGCGGCGTCACGGGCGCTGCAATGACGGCCGGTACAGTTTTGACCGCCACCGGTACAGCCACCTGCGGCCGCGTTGCCAAGCGATTCAAACCGTCCTGCCCCTTCGATTCGAACCCTGGCAGCGCCACAAGCTGTCTGTACAGGCTGGCAGCCTCTTCCATGCGTTGATCGGCCAGCGCAGCTTCGGCCCGTTGGGCCAGGAAATTGCCATACTGATCACGCGAGGCATTCGCCGCTTCACGCAATTCCGCACTGTCGGGATGCGCAGCACTGGCTTGCTGCAGCGTCTGATACGCATCGGCCACGCGCCCGGAAGCCGCCAGTGCATGCCCCTTCTCCAGATCGCTGCGGATGTTCTCCGAGGCACACCCCCACAGCAGCACGATGGTCAGCAGCGCAACGTTAAGTGAATGAAATGATGATCGCCTAGTCATGAGCTGATTCTTTCTTCTCGCCATCAATCGGGATGACAAACCTTGATTTATCGGCCAACTGCGTGAGCCGGATTTCCTTTCCGGTCAGCGCATCAATCCTGAATCCTTCGATTACATCCCGTGCCTGTACAACGTAGGTTTTTCCTTCACGCTCAAGGAAGGCCAGCCAATGGTCGTGGTCGAACATCCGCCCGATCAGCACGAATGGCTGGGCAGGGGCCTCGTCAGCCGGCGCCGCATTGGCCCCTTGCAGGGCGGGATTCGCTTCGCCGTCACGCCCGGAAAACAGGTCCACTTGCGGGCCGTTTTCAAGCTCGGCCAGATTGAGGCGATCTCGCAGCCGGCGCACCTGGGAACGATCCACCTCTCCCATGATGGCAGGATCCTCGGGCGGTGCTTCTGTCGCCACCGCCGCCGGAGCCACACCCCTTGGCTGGACAACCGGTGCCACAACCTGACTGCCACCACCCGGCGTTTTGTCTCCAAACAAAGCCAGCCAGCCGGCGCCGAGCAGCAGCGGCAGCATGATCAGCACGCGATGTTTCGGGCTCAGGCTCACGGCTTGTTCCCTCCCGCAGCTTCCTGCCAGACCGACAGGGAGATCTGCGCTTCAACCTGGCCGGTACCAGGTTGATCGCGCTTGAGGACCAGCTGATCAATCGACAGGGCCGGCAAGCCCTGCAGCAAATTGGAGCAGAACTGCTTGATCTTCAGATAGTCGCCGCGCACCGGCAGCACAATCTGCAACTGGGAGTAAGCATTGGCTGCATCCACCTGACGGCGCATATCCACTTGCGAAACCGTCAGCCCCGCATTGGCTGCCCATTGAAAGATCATGCGCAGCTGCAGGGAGGTCTCGGCCTGAGGGAGCAAGGTCTCGCGAAACGCCTGCAGGGGCGGCACGGGTTCCGTACCCGTGGCAGATTTACGCCCCGTCTCCAGTCTGGCCTGTTGAAGCTGCGCATCGGCCCGGTTGGCACTGGTGACTTGTACGGGAACCCAGAAGAGCCAGATCAGCACGCCCAGCGCCAAGGCCAGCAAGGCCACCGGCAAACGCCAGCCATAGCGCCAGAAGGCGATCTCCAGATCCAGCCGCAGATGTCCTGCCTCAGGAAGTTTCACGGCTTTCATTCCTCTTGCCCCTTTGGCATACGGGCCGAGGCACGCGCCACGGCATCCGCCTGCGGTACCTCCAGCGTGAAACGCCAGGATCCACCCGCAGCGTCTTCGCCATTCGTGGCTTCCTGGCGGGTCAGCGCCACCCCGCGGAAGCCGGGTTCTGCCTTGATGGCATCAAGATAATCGAGTACCTGCGGCGCGGCCGCGGCTTGCACCACGATCCGCAGATTGGTGCGGACCGGCCCCATTTCGATGCCCACGACACTCACATCGGGGCGCACGTGCTTTTCGAGCTGGCTCAGCAATTCGATGCTCGGATAATCGAGCATGCGAACAGCACCATTGATCGACTCGACCATCTCCGCAGGCAGACGCTCCTGTTGTCGGGCAGCATCGTTGAGGCTCGCCCGCTCATCCAGCAGTTCGCGCGCCTCTTCGCTGTGCAGGCGCGCACGCTCGCTGAAAACGGTCCCCATGCCAATCCCCAGCCCGACCAGAAGGATCCCCGTCAGCAACAGCAGCCATAAGCCCCGGGTACTGCGCCCGGTCCTGCCGTCCCGACAGAATTCGATGTGCAGCGGCTTCATGCCAGGGCTCCCTGCAAGGCCAGCCCTGCCGATTCCGAATACTGGCCTGGCCGCAGCTTCAGCGCCTTCGGTCCCTGCGCCAATACCAGCTTCATGCTGCCGACGCGCCCGTCTGCCGGCATCTCCGGCAGCACGCCCAAGGCACACAGTTGCGCGGGCATTTCCCGGCCGGCACGGAATGTCTCGGCTTCCAGCATACCAATAACGCCAGCATGCCGCGGGAGGCAAAGTTGCAGACCCAGCAGTCATCCGGAACCTGCTTGTGAAACAAGGCAAGCAACCGTAGTGCATAGGGCTGTATCGAACGCACCCGCCAATGACTGGCTTCGGTAACGGTATGCGCCACATCGACCAGGCGCGAAGGCATTGCGCAGATCAGGGTGTGGCCGGAGGATTTCCAGTCAGCCTCCAGCGTCCATCCTTCAGGCGGAGTTCCGAACAGGCTTTCGAAGCGACTCGCGGCCAGCATGCGCAGCTCGGCCAGACTGCCTACGCCTGTGGGGATGGCCAGCATGAAATAGCGAACCCAGGCATCCGCTATCGTCAGTTCCAGATCCCCCCCTTCCGGCACATTGGCCTGGGCCAGAATTGCCTCGATGGAAGGCATCCAGTCCGCCGTCGCCGGGGACATCGCACCGGGCAGATACTCGGTCAGCGGCAAGGAAGTCACCAGACGCATGCTGGCGATATCGACGACGCTCATCTCGTCGCTGCCGATACCCAGCGAAAAACGTTTATGCCGCAAGCGTGACACGCCGCACCTCCTCAAGCGTAGTCTGGCCACTGGCGACAAGGCTCAGCGCGTCCTCATAAAGGCTCCGCGTGCCGTTGCGCCGTGCAGCTTCGATGATCTGCCGCACCGAGCGCCGCTCGACGATCAGCTCGGCAATCTCGGGATTCATGGTCAGCACCTCGGCCACTGCCTTGCGACCGCGATAACCCGTGCCGCGACAATCGCCACAACCGCGTCCCTTCATGAAGTGGTAATCCTTGACGGCTTCGGCCGTCAGCCCCGCATCGGCCAGCTCTGCATCACTTGGCCGATAGGGCGCAGCGCAGTGCTTGCAGCTCAGGCGTACCAGACGCTGGGCAATCACCCCATTCAGGGCTGAAACGAAGGAATACAGATCCACCCCGATGTGCTGGAAACGCCCGAACACGTCATACACATTGTTGGCGTGCACCGTCGAGAGCACCAGGTGGCCGGTCAATGCCGACTGGACGGCGATCTCGGCGGTCTCCTTGTCGCGGATCTCGCCGACCATGATCTTGTCCGGATCGTGCCGCAGGATCGAGCGCAAGCCGCGGGCAAAGGAAAGGCCCTTCTTGTCATTCACCGGAATCTGCAGGATACCGGGCAGCTGGTATTCAACCGGGTCCTCGATGGTGATGATCTTGTCGCGACCATGATTGATTTCCGTCAGCGCGGCATACAGCGTGGTGGTCTTGCCAGACCCGGTCGGCCCGGTGACCAGCACCATGCCATACGGTTCCTGCACGAGCCGGCGCAAGGTCGCCAGTGTCTGCGGATCGAAGCCGGCCGCATCCAGCGTGAGCCCGCCGTGAGCCTCGACCATGGCCTGTTTGTCGAGGATCCGGATCACCGCGTCCTCGCCATGGATGCTGGGCATGATCGACACGCGCAGATCGATTTCGCGCCCCATGGCTTCGACCCGGAAGCTGCCATCCTGCGGTACGCGCCGCTCGGCAATGTCCAGTTCGGCCAGAACCTTGATGCGCGAGATCACTTGCTCTGCCAGCGCGCTGCCGGAAATATTGGCCACCAGATCAAGCACACCATCGATCCGGTATTTGGACACCATACCGCCTGGCGTACTTTCCAGATGGATATCGCTCACCCCCTGCTTGAGCGCATCGTAGAGCGTGGAATTCACCAGTTTCACCGCCGGGCTGGTCGCATCGCTCACGGAGGCAAACGTCAGGCTCTCCAGAGACTTGCCATCGGCATGCCCCAGCGAACCGTCGTTGATCATGCTGTCAATCGCCCGGATCGTTTCTTCCTGGCGGGAAAGATAGGCCTGGATATCGGAAGGCAGCGCCAGACGGTATTCCAGTTCAGTTCCCGCCACGCTTTCCAGCCACACCTGCAGGTCGGCATCAAAGGGATCCGCGATCACGGCAAGCGGCCGGGCCCCGTCGACGGGATTGCGCAATATCGCGCAGCCACGCTGCTGGGCACGGGCAAGGGGAAGCATGTCAAAGACCGGTTTCATGTCGAGCATCTCGACCGTTTCAATCACCCGGCAATGAAACTTCCCGGCAACCTCCCGCAGCACTTCACGCGGATCCAGTTGCGTCATGGCCTCCAGCTCGGCCATGACAGGCCGTCCGGATTTCAGTGCAGAGCTGCGCGCCAGACGCATCGTTTCCTGCTCGATCACACCCGCCACTCCAATCATTGCAAAGACCCCGCCAGATCAAAGATCGGCATGTACAGCAAGACGATGATGACGCCGATCACGATCCCGATCAAAGCCATCAGTACCGGCTCGAACACCTTGCTGAAGCGCTCGATCCAGCGAGCGCTCTCACCCTCATAGAACTGCGCCGATTTCGTCAGCATGGTACCCAACTGCCCCGAACGCTCCCCCACCCGCAGCATGCGCAAGGCAATCGGTGTCGACAAGGCATGGATTTCAAATGCATGGGAGACCGGCTCGCCATTTGAAATCTCGGCGCGGGCGCGTGCAAGTTTCAGGCGCGTATCGGCAGACACCGAGGTTTCCACCATCTCCAGCGCCATGACAATGGGAATTCCGCCCTCAAGCAGCATCCCCAGGGTCATGTAGAGGCGGGACAACTCCAGGATCCGTGCACGCTCACCGATTCCGGGAATGCGTTTGGCCAGGACCGCCCAGCGCCCCAGGCGCGAATTGCGCCGGACATACCACACGATCACGGCCACCAGGGACAGCGACACAAGGCCCACCAGCACGGTGTGCTGGCCGAGCAGATCGCCCCAGGACAACAGCAGTCGCGACATCCACGGCATGTCACGGCCACTGTCCTTGTAGACCGCTGCAAAACGCGGGACCACATAGGTCATCAGGAACAAACCGACAAGCCCGCCTACCGTGAACAGCACGGCGGGATAGATCGTGGCGCTGATGATTTTCCCGCGCACCATATCCAGGCGGGTCTGGTAATCGATATAGCGGCGCAGGGCTTGCGGCAGATCACTGGTGCGCTCGGCAGCACGAACGATGCCGACAAACAGTGGCGGAAAATATTCCGGCTGCATCGCCACGGAATCGGATAGACGGGAACCTTCCCGAATCCGGCCGATCAGCGCTTCCATGATCGCCCGCGATACCGGGGAGCTTTCCTTTTCGATCAGACCTTCCAGCGCCTCGACCAGACTCAGGCCCGCTTCAAGCAGGGAAAGCAACTCCTGGCTGAACATCACCAGTGAAAAGCTGCCCCGCCGCGAATGCCTGCGCATGCCGGCACGCGCCTTGAGGCTGACCACCTTGAGGTGCTTGGCCTCGACCGACTTGCGCGCAGCAGGAACATCCGCAGCCTCTATCACCAGAGTCTGCAGACGATTCTCAACCGTGAGCGCCCGAACCTCGAACTGCATCCCCGATTACCCGTTCCGATGAAAAGGCGTGATCAGGTTCAGTTGTAAATATCGGCAGCCGTATCAGAACCACCCGGCTGACCGTCACTCCCGTAGGAAATGATGTCAAAGTCGCGGCCACGCGTACCGGGGTTCTTGTAGATATAGGTCTTGCCCCAGGGATCCAGCGGGATTTCCTTGGCAAGATAGGGACCATTCCAGGTGCGTACATTCACAGGCTTGCTTGCCAAGGCATTGAGCCCTTCTGCCGTGGTCGGATAGCGCCCGGCATCCAGACGGAAATTGTCCAGTGCCTTGGCAAAAGCCTCGATCTGAGCTTTGGCCACGTTATGCTCGGATTTGCCCAATTGCGAAAAATACTTGGGACCGACATAGGCTGCCAGCAATCCGATGATGGCCATTACAACCAGCAATTCCAGCAAGGTGAAACCTGACGAGCGACCAGAGCCCGCCACTGTTCGTGCTACTTTCTGCGTCATTTTTGCATCCTGTCGAATGTCTATTGTTTGCAAGCCGTGCAGCTTGCTGTCTCCATGAGCAATAGACTGCCACAAAGCCGCCCGACTTCCAATCGACAAAACACAAGGATGTCGCAGGAAACCCGAATACCTGCATGGCACCGCCAAATTTGCCACACTGCCCGACCCCGCCGAAGCCCCATCTCCAGCAAGGCCGGAACATAAAGGTGTAATCTCCCGCCAAATTACATACGAGGCATGCATGCAAGTTCGAGTCTCGCACCAACGTGGTTTCACCCTCATTGAAATGCTGATCGCACTGGCGATTCTCGCCTTGCTTGCCAGCATTGTGGTGCCCATCGCCCAGGTATCGGTTCAACGTGCCAAGGAACAGGAGCTGCGTCTGGCCTTGCGGGAGATCCGCACAGCCCTTGATGCGTTCAAGCTCGCCGCAGATCAGGGCGCCATCCAGCGCACCATTGATTCGTCCGGTTATCCTAGGGATCTCGCGGAACTGGTGACCGGCGCCATTGACCAGCGCAATAGCAAGGGACAAAAGATGTTCTTCCTGCGCCGCATTCCCCGCGACCCGTTCTGCGACGACACCCAGATCCCGGACGCAGAGACCTGGGGGCTGCGCAGTTATGCAAGTGAGGCTGACGACCCCCGTGAAGGCAGTGACGTGTATGACGTGTACAGCCGATCACCCCTGACCGGCCTGAATGGCATCCCGTACCGCCGATGGTGATCCGGGATTCGTTTACCAGCCCGTCCGCCAGAGGCTTCACATATGTCGGGCTGCTGATCATCATCGCCATCATCAGTCTGGCGGCTACCGCAACGCTGCAGCTTGGCGCCATTGCCTACCGTCGTCAGGCAGAAGAAGAGTTGCTCTTCATCGGTTTGCAGTACAAACGCGCCATTCGCAGCTATTTTGAAGCGGCACCACCGGGAGCCCTTTCGGCCGCACCCACCCAGTTGGAGGACCTCCTTCGCGATCCGCGTTATCCGGGAGTCCGCCGCCACATCCGTCAGCTCTATAATGACCCGATGACTGGCAAGCTGGACTGGGTGTTGATCAAGTCTGCCGACGGCAAGGGGCTGTTGGGCGTACATAGCCGCTCAAAGGAAACGCCCATCCGTGTCGACAATTTTCCCGACGAGTTTTTCCACTTCAAGGGAAAACACCGTTATTCCGACTGGGTTTTCGTCTACGGAGTGGTGTGCTCCGAACAAGGTTGCGAAATTGAACGCACTTTTGAAGATGCTGGCAAAAACTGATACATGATCATTTCCGGAAACCAGCAACTGCTGCGCACCATCAATCGCCTCGCGGTGCTGAGGGCGATTCGCCTCAACAAAGGCATTTCACGGGTAAAGCTGGCAGACCGGCTCAAACTGACCCGCCCGACCATCGGCAACCTCGTTGATGAACTGATCGCTGACGGATGGCTGACTGAAGAAAAACTGGGGCCGACCGGATCGCTGGGACGCAGGCCTGTCGCCCTGCATATCGACGAGGCCAGCCGCATCCTCATCGGCGCCGACATCAACAACCAGCGGGTGATATGTGTTGCCACGACCCTGGAGGGAGAAGTTCGCGAACTGAGCGTGACGCCGACAGAATCCGGCGATGCAGACCGGGTTCTGGATATTCTGGCCAGCCAGGTCGTCAGCCTGTGGCATCGCCTCTGCGCATCCGGTTGCAAGGTTTCTGCCATGGGGATCGGCGTACCCGGCCAGGTCGACGCAGCGACTGGCACGCTGCGATATTCGGAAAGTACAGGCTGGAACCAGTTGCCGGTTCGGGACATGCTTCAGGCACGCCTGCATCCTGCAGGGATTCCGGACTTCCCGCTGCTGGTCCAGCGTGCCGTCGGCTGCATCGCCCTGTACCACTTTGAATACGAACGCCGCGAGGAAGAAGAGCCCCTTCTGTATGTTCACGTCGGCAATGGCGTAACGGCAGCCGTCGCAACCAGCTATTCCTTGATGCAGGGGCACAACGGCATGATGGGTACGATCGGTCACTTCGTCATGGATCCGGAAGGTCCGCCATGCCGCTGCGGCAAGCGCGGCTGCGCCAATACGCTGATATCCCTGCAGGCCGTACAAAAAGCAACAGGCCGTCCCATCAGTGAATTTCGTGCCGCCAACCTTGCGGGGGATCCGATACTCGCCCGGGAACTGCGCACGGCAGGTCAGCACTTTGGCACCATGCTGCATAACCTGAGCATGGTATTCAAACCGGCACGGCTTTTCGTGGGCGGGCCGGCTCTCCAGGTTGATCAGGCATACCTCCAGGCTGCGCAGGACAGTTTCACCCGTCTGCAAGCATCAGGGACAAGGCCCCCGATCATCGAACTTGTCCGCAACGAATCCAATGCTGTCGCGCTGGGTGCAGCAACCGGTGCGCTCTACGCACTGGTTCGCCCGTTGCGCTGACACACCGGACGCCAGAAGTCTGCACAGCCGGGTCCGAGCCAGCCGGGCTACACTGCGCACTTCGCTCAACGCCCTGCCCGTTTCCAGCCGTGCCAGCCCCTCGCCGCATCGCCCACCTCGACATGGATGCGTTCTACGCCTCGGTTGAACTGCTGCGCTATCCGCAATTGCGCGGACAGCCAGTAGTGATTGGCGGCCGCAGCGTTGACGCGCCGGTACAGCAGGCTGACGGCAGTTGGCACTACACCCGCCTGCGCCACTACACCGGACGTGGCGTGATCACGACCGCAACCTACGAAGCCCGCGCGCTCGGCATCGGTTCGGCGATGGGCATCATGAAAGCCGCCCAGCTCGCCCCGGATGCCGTACTGCTGCCGGTGGATTTCGATGCTTACCGGCATTACTCGCGACTCTTCAAGGCTGCTGTACGCGAAATAGCGCCCTTGCTGGAAGATCGCGGAATCGACGAGATTTATCTGGACCTGACCGATGTGCCCGGCGAAACACGCGAACTCGCGCAACGTATCAAGGATGCGGTACGCACGGCTACCGGCCTGTCCTGCTCGATCGGCGTGACGCCCAACAAGCTGCTGGCAAAGATCTGCTCGGATCTGGAAAAACCAGATGGTTTGACGATGCTCGGCATGGACGACATCCCCGCCCGGATCTGGCCACTGGCTGCACGCAAGATCAACGGGATCGGCCCCAAGGCCGAGCAGAAACTCACCGCACTGGGCATCAAGACCATTGGCGAACTGGCCAATGCCGACCCCTTGTGGTTACAGGCGCACTTCGGCGCCAACTATGGTCACTGGTTGCATGAAGCGGCACATGGCGTCGACGCACGCCCGGTGGTGACCTATTCCGAACCGAAATCCGTCAGCCGCGAAACCACGTTCGAACGCGACCTGCATGCGCGCCAGGATCGCAACGCCCTATCCGAAATCTTCACCCGACTGTGCGTGCGCGTTGCCGAAGATCTGGTACGCAAGGGCGTACTCGGAAAGACCATTGGCATCAAGCTGCGCTACGACGATTTCAGCACGGTCACACGCGACATCACCCTGCCGGAGCCGACCCGCGATGCCGCCACGATCCGCCGTGCGGCGGGAGAATGCCTCAAGCGCGTACCGCTGCAGCGCCGCCTGCGCCTGCTGGGGGTGCGTGTGGGACATCTGAGCAAACCTGGCGAACAAGGTGACTCCGCCGACCTGCTGGGAGGCGTGCAAGGCGGTCTCCCCTTCGCGGAAGACTGAGGGGCGCAGACCCGGTTGTCCCGGCAGGCGCAGAATACCCCGAGGGCTTGCCGCAATACGCTCTCGCAACAAAGCTTGCGCAGGATCAACCGGGCCGCGCTGCCCAGCAACCGGACTGAAATATCGGGGCTCTACAGTAAGGCAATCTCCAGCCTCTTGTCCCCCTGCATGTGCCCTCTCTCCGCCAAGACACCACCGCCGGTTTCAGGCGATCCGATGCCAGACCTTCCGGACGCACGCTCAGTGCTGAACGGGCTGATCGAAAACGGCCAGCTTGATGTGGTGTTCCAGCCCATTCTGGGGCTTTCCACACGCAATTATCTGGGTTACGAAGCCCTGATCCGGCCACGTGCCAATCCGATGTTCGACAACCCGAGCGACATGTTTGAAGTTGCCGGGCGCTATGGCTTGAGCAACGCACTCGATCGCGCCTGCCGCACCCGGATTCTTGAGCAATTCGCGTCGCAGCGCGTTCCCGGCACGCTGTTTCTGAATGCCACGCCTTCCAGCCTGTATGACCCGACCTTCCAGAACGGCGAAACCCTGGCCCTGATCCGCAAACTGGGCATTTCACCGAGCCGGGTCGTCATCGAGATCACCGAAAACCAGCACATCAGTGACTTCGACAGGTTCCGTGACGTGCTCACCCACTTCCGCGGTCTGGGCTACCGCATCGCCATCGATGATCTCGGGCAAGGCATGTCCAACCTGCGCATGTGGACCGAGATCCATCCGGACTTCGTCAAGATCGACCGCCACTTCATCCACGGAATCAGCAGCGACGCATTGAAATTCCAGCTGGTGCGGGCAATGCATGGCATGGCCGAAACCTGCGGCGCCTGCATCATTGCCGAGGGCATCGAAACAGCGGACGATTTCCGCACGGTACGCGATATCGGCATCCCGTTCGCGCAAGGCTTCTTCATCGCACGCCCGGCACCGGAACCGTCGCGCCAGCTCGCCGATGTCGTCTGCAATGCATTGACCGCATCACGGATCGCGGTATTCCCTGGCTTCACCACCTCGCCCAATGCCAATGTCACCGCACGGGCATTGCTGCGCCAGGTGCTGCCGGTATCGCCCCATCTGCACAACGATGCCGTATTCGCGCGCCTCGAAGCAGAACCCACGCTACAGGCCATTCCGGTCATAGACAAGGACGGCTTTCCGCTGGGAATCATCATGCGCAACGCGATGATCGACCGCTTCGCACGCCCCTACCGGCGCGAGCTCTACGGCCGCAAACCCTGCGCGGACCTGATGGACACCTCCCCCATGATCGTGGATGAAAGCATGCTGATCCAGGATCTGTCACGGCTCGTCACCAGCGTGTCGTACTCGGCGATTCCGGATCATTTCATCGTCACCGAGGCAGGCCGCTATCTGGGTATCGGCTGCATCAACGACATGGTGGCGCTGATCACCGACATGCAGATCCGTGCCGCCCGCTATGCCAACCCGCTCACCCAGCTTCCCGGCAATGTGCCAATCAACGAGCATATCGAGCGCCTGCTCGCCAACCAGGGCTGTTTCGTCGCCGGCTATGCCGATCTGGATGCCTTCAAGCCCTTCAATGACGTGTATGGCTACCGGCGCGGCGACGACCTGATCCAGCTGGTCGCACAGCTGCTTGTGGAAGTCAGCGATCCGCGCCGGGATTTTGTCGGACACATCGGTGGCGACGATTTTCTCGTGCTGTTCCAGAGTGAAGACTGGCAGGCACGGTGCAATACCGTGCTGGCACAATTCGGCGAACGTGCCCGGAATTACTTTGCCGTCGAGGACCTGGAACGCGGCGGCATCATCACCGAAGATCGCCTCGGCCACAGCGTTTTCCACAGCCTGCCAACGCTCTCCATCGGTGCCTTGCGGGTCGAGCCCGGCCTGTTCGGTTCGCATCACGAGATCTCTACCGCCGCAGCCGAAGCCAAACGCCAGGCCAAACGCATCCATGGCAACAGCCTCTTCATCGAGCGTCGTCAGGTGCTACGCGAAGAATTCAAATCCGCCAAGGTCACGCCACTTGAAGTTTTTCCGCAATTTGATTCCCGTCTGTAAGCGGCAAGCCTGGCATGGAAAACCGCAATCCTGGTCAGACCGGAGGCTACGCGCTGGCTTAAACTGGGGCCATGCCCACTCATTTCACGGAAAGCCGATCATGACCCACCTGCACCGCGCCCTGCTGACCCTTCTTCCCGCCCTGCTCCTTGTGGCCTGTGCGTCAGCACCGGGCAACAAGAAGGATGCCATCCGCATCACACTGGTCGGCGACTCCACCCAGACCGAACGGCAGGGGTACGGCACCGGTTTCTGCGCCAACCTGACCGCACAGGTCGATTGCGTGAATCGCGCCAAGGGCGGCTCCAGCACCAAGACCTATCGCCGCAATGGATTGTGGGACGCAGCCCAATCACCGAAACCGGACTGGATGTTGATCCAGTTCGGCCACAACGACGTGCAGAGTGCCGCACATGGTGATCGCGAAACCGATCTCGTCACCGAGTACCCGGCCAACCTGCGCCGTTTCGTGAACGAGGCACGTGCCGCAGGCATCAAACCGATTCTGGTGACGCCGATTGCGCGTCGCTACTTCCAGCCGGATGGCAAGATCGTCGATGACCTGCCCGGCCACGTCGCAGCCATGAAAGTCGTCGCAGCTGAAATGAATGTGCCGCTGATCGATCTGCACGAGATCAGCCAGCGCTATTTCGAGCAGCTCGGCGAAACTGCCGCCCACAAGCTCGGCGCCACCAAAGCCGGGCCGAACGGCAGCATCGTGCCAGACAAGACCCACTTCAACCTGACCGGTTCCTACGTGCTCGGCCGCATGGTGGCCGAGGCAATGGCGCGCAGCGTGCCGGAACTGGCCGGCTATGTGAAACCGGTGGCAGCCGTCGCGCCATGACGAACCGATGCGTCTATTGAGGCGACTCGCGCCGCTGGCAGGAAAAATGTGTAAGAGTTCACGCTGTTCTGAAGCCTGAATCTCCCCATGTTCCATGACCTGTCCTACCTGCGCCGCCTCTGGTCTCACGACAAGACGCTTGACAGCCTCAAGGTGGCGCTGGCGTTTGCCGGCGTACTGGTGTTCTGCCTTGGTACAGACCATGACAGCTGGTTGATCGGTCTGACCCTCGGGGTGATCGCCGCCGCACTGGCCGAGTCACCCGACCGTGTGGCAGGTCGTCTGAAAGCGCTGGCCGTCACGCTGGTCTGCTTTGGCGTGACCTCGTTCTCCGTCCGCCTGCTGTTTCCATATCCATGGCTGTTCGCGCTGGGGCTGGCTTCATCAACCTTCGCCTTCGTCATGCTCGGCGCATTGGGCGAGCGCTACGCCACCATCGCAACCGCATCGATGATCCTGGCGATCTACACGATGCTCAGCATCGCCCAGCACGCCGGCAACACCGGCCCGTTCTGGGAAGAGCCGTTCGTGCTGCTGAGCGGTGCGGCCTGGTACGGTGTCATCTCCTTACTCGCCGCCGCAATCTTCGCCAACCGCCCGGCCAGCCAGGTCGTCTCGCAGGTCTTCGTGACACTGGGGCGCTATCTGGCCCTGAAAGCCGCGCTGCTCGAACCGGTCCGTGGTCGCGACGTCAAAGCCCTGCGCCTGAAGCTGGCCGCCCAGAACGGACGCGTGGTCGGCCAGATGAACCGGGCCCGCCAGATCCTGCTGCTGTGGGCCCAGGCTTCGCGCCCGGCACGCGGGGCCCGCAGTTACCTGCAGTGGTATTTTCTTGCACAGGAAGTGCATGAGCGTGCCAGTTCCGCGCACCATCCCTATGAGGCCTTGAGTGAGGCTTTTTCACGCAGCGACGTGCTGTTCCGCTGCCAGCGCCTGATGGCTTTGCAGGCCGCCGCCTGCATCCGGCTGGGGGATGCCATCGCGCAGGGCGAAGTCTTTGAATACGGCAACGAAGGCGCGCTGGCCCTGGAAGAGCTGGGTGGCGCACTGGGCTACGTACAGGCCTCTGGCCAGCAGGACAAGGCGCTGATCAATTCCCTTGCCGATCTGTGCCGCAATCTCAGCACCATCGAACTGCGCCTGTCACGCGCAGCCCATCCCGATGCACTGGAAGCCGTCTCCGACAGCACCTTGCGCGATGCCGACCCGCAGACGCTGGCAGAGATGTGGCGACGCCTGCGCCAGCAATTCACTCCGTCCGCGCGACGCTTCCGCCATGGCTTGCGCCTCTCGGCAGCACTTACTACCGGTTATGCCCTGCTCAATCTGCTCGACTTGCCGCAAGGCTACTGGGTGATGCTGACCACCGTGTTCGTATGCCAACCCAATTTCAGCAGCACCTGGCTGCGCCTCGGGCAACGCATGGGCGGCACCCTTGCCGGCTTGCTGGCGGCAACCCTGTTCATCTCGTCCTTCCCGCATCCGCTCGCCCAACTGGCACTGCTGGTCGCCTCCGGTGTGGCCTTCTTCAACTTCCGTGCCGAGCGCTACAGTCTGGCCACGGCCTGCATCACGGTACTGGTGCTAGTCTGTTTCAACCAGTTCGGCAGCAGCTATGCACTGGTCTGGCCACGCTTGCTCGATACGCTGCTCGGCAGTCTGCTGGCTGTCGGTGCGGTGGCCTTCATCCTGCCTGAATGGCATGGCAAGCGCGTACATCACGCAATGGCCCGCAGCCTCAGCCTGAGTGCAACCTATCTCAGCGAAATCCTCGCCCAGTACCGCAGCGGCCCGCGCGACGATCTGCCGTATCGCATTGCCCGGCGCGACGCCCACAATGCCGATGCCGAACTCTCCAGCACGCTGGCCAGCATGCTCACCGAGCCGGAGCGCTACAGTCTGCCACCGGATGCGGCATATCGCTTCCTGTGCGCGAGCCACACCTTGCTCGGTTATGTCTCCGCGCTCGGTGCGCACCGCGAGCAGGACAGTGCCGGACTGCAATGGCCCGCCATCACGATGCAGGAAAACCACATCCGGCAAGGCCTCCAGCAGATCGCAGAAGCGCTTTCCGCGCGCAGCGAAGTCTGCCTGTCCGAACAGCTTGCCGAGCCAGTCCCTGCAGCGCTTGCCATCGGCATGACGGAAACTGCACAGCGCGTGCTGCGCCAGCTGGCCCTGATTGAAGGTCTCTTGCCCGAACTGGCTGAGCTGGCAAGCGGATTTGCCGCCAGCCATCACGCCACACAGGCTTGAAGGGCTTCCGGAACGGTAGCCGGCACCACCCCGAAATGGCCCCGGCCGGCCACCGGAATGAGCCACCTTGATGCCAACAATGCCCATCTTTGGAAAAGAGGAATTCGGTTACCATTTGTAGCTACCCGAGTTCCTCATGGCTCCTGAATATGCCGACATCCATCCTGCCTTGGCATTCTCTCAAAACCAGGATTACGCTCACGACCCTGCTCATTTTCCTGGCGAGTCTCTGGGCACTGTGGTTTTACGCCATCCGGATGTTGCATACGGACATGGAACGTCTATCGGGGGAACAGCAATTCTCCACCGTAACGTACGTCGCGTCGGAGATCGAAGGCAATCTGGAAGAGCGGATCAAGGCACTGCAAAGAATTGCCGATGCCATTGATGCCCCCTTGCTGAATGATCCGGCAGCACTCCAGAAATTCCTGGACCAGCGCTTTGTCCTGCATGCCGAATTCAACGACGGCATCGTCGCGCACCGCAAGGATGGCCATTCCATTGCGGTCTCGCCTTTCTCGCCCGAGCGGATCGGCGTCGATTTCATGGACAGGGATTACCTTGTCGGCGCAATCAACCATGGCAAGCCAAGCATTGGCCGCCCGGTCATCGGCAAGACGCTCCGGGCGCCGGTATTCGTGATGGCCGTTCCCATCCGTGATGCGCAAGGCCGGATCATCGGCGCCCTGTCAGGCGTCACCAATCTGGGCAAACCCAATTTTCTCGACAGGATCACGGAAAACCGCTACGGCGAGACGGGTGGCTATCTGATCGTGGCGCCACAATACCGGCTCATCGTGACCGCCACCGACAAGACCCGCATCATGGAGTCGACGCCTGCTCCCGGGAAAAATCCCGCAGTGGACCGCTTTCATGAAGGGCATGAAGGTTATGCCATATACATCAACCCACACGGCGTTGAAACACTGGCCTCAGCCAAGACTATTCCAATCTCAGGCTGGTTCGTCGCCGCCAATCTTCCAACCGAAGAAGCGTTTGCTCCGATCCGCAGCATGGAATCCCGCATGCTGCTTGCCACGCTCCTCCTGACGATACTAGCGGGAGGTCTGACCTGGTGGCAGTTGAGGCGGGAACTTCAACCCCTGGTCAACACTGCGAAGACCCTGGCGGATCTGGCAAACACCGATCGATATCCGTCGCCATTGCCTGTGGGCAGACCTGACGAAATCGGCCAGCTGATTCTTGGTTTCAACCAGCTGCTGGGCACATTGGCCGGACGGGAAACCGCACTGCGGGAAAGCGAAGAGTATTTCCGGCTGGTCTTCGAAAATAGCGGCGATGCGATCCTTTTCTCCACGCCGGATGGCCATATAGAGCTGACGAATCCTGCTGCCCAGCGATTGTTTGGCTTTGACAATGAAGGATTCCGGAGACAGGGCCGCAACGGCATCATGGATACAACGGATCCTGGCTTGTCGTCTGCGCTGGAGGAGCGTGGCCGAACCGGGAGATTTCACGGTGAATTGCGCTGCATTCATGCTGACGGCCATGTCTTCACGGTGGATATCGACTCCACGATATTTACCGACACCAAAGGGGTCGTCCACTCGATCAACCGCATGTACGACATCAGCCAGCGCAAGCAGGCAGAAGAAGCCGTCCGCATCAGTGAAGCCCGGCTCCGGCGCGCCGAACTCGCCTCGCTCTCCGGAAACTGGGAGTTCAATCTTGATACCCGGAAGGTCATCACCTCAGGTGGCGCCAGCAAGCTATGCGGCGTTGCGCAGCATGAATTCGATCTGGATACGATCCGGCAGCTCGTACTTCCTGAATACCAGACCCTGCTGGATACGGCGTACAAAGGCCTGATTGAAGGCAATCAACCCTACGACATTGAAATCAAGATGAGGACTGCGGATAGCGGCGAAATCCGCGACATCCGGTCCATTGCGCATCTGGATGAAGAAAAGAACACCCTGTTCGGCATCATCCGTGACATTACTGAACAGAAAAGGGCCGAAGAAGCGCTGCGCTTGAGCGAAGAACGCTATAGAACAACGTTCCAGACAAGTCTGGACTTCATCAACATCACCAACCTGAACGACGGTCGGTATATCGATATCAATCAGGCATTTCTCGACCTGACAGGTTATAGCCGTGATGAAATTATTGGGAAAACCTCGATCGAACTCGGAATCTGGGTAGATCCAGAAGATCGACAACGTTTGGTCAAAGACCTTCAGGAAAAAGCCAGATGCCTGAATCTCGAGGCACGCTATAGAAAGAAGAATGGTCAATGTAACTGGGGTCTGATGTCAGCATCCCTGATGAACGTCAACGGTGTTCAGGCGGTTCTCTCCATCACACGAGACATCACCGATATCAAAACCACCCAACTGGAACTCGAGCAACACCGCCATCACCTTGAAGAACTGGTCCAGATCCGGACGGCAGAACTGGCCGAAGCCAAGCTCGCCGCGGAATCAGCAAACCAGGAAAAGAGCGTGTTCCTGGCCAACATGAGTCACGAGATCCGGACACCGATGAATGCCATCCTCGGCATGGCCAACCTGTTGCAACGGGGAGGCGTCACACCCGTACAGGCGGAGCGTCTCGACAAGATAAACATGGCCTCCAAGCATCTGCTCAGCATCATCGATGACATCCTCGACATCTCGAAAATCGAGGCAGGCAAGCTTGTCATCGAAGAAGGCTCCGTCTCCATTGCCTGCCTGCTTGAAAACGTCCATTCGATCCTGTCCGAGCGTGCCCAGGCCAAGGGCCTCCAGCTGAATGTCGAGGCCGACCATTTTCAGTTCAGACTGCGTGGCGATCCGACCCGCCTGCAACAGGCCTTGCTCAACTACGCAACCAATGCCATCAAATTCACCAACGAAGGTTCCGTGACCCTGCGCGCCCGCCTGCTGGAGGAAAACGACAGGGCCGTGCAGGTCCGCTTTGAAGTACAGGACACCGGTATCGGCATCCCACCCGAAGCCCTGCCGCGACTGTTCAAGGCATTCGAACAGGCCGACAAATCAACCACCCGGAAATATGGTGGAACCGGTCTGGGGCTGGCCATCACCCGACGGCTGGCCGAGCTGATGGGCGGGGAAGTCGGCGTAGAGAGCCTGCCAGGAGAAGGCAGTACCTTCTGGTTCAGAGTCAGTCTCGACAAAACGGAAGAGCAGGCAGAAAACGCCGCCCCGGCAATCTCCACGACCAACGCGGAAGCGGCTATCCGCGAACGTCATGCCGGCACCCGTATCCTGCTCGTGGACGACGAACCCATGAACCTCATGGTGACCCAGTATCTGCTGGAAGAGCCGGGACTGGCTGTCGATACGGCGGAAGACGGGCTCCAGGCCATCGCCCGGGCACAGGACACCCCCTATGCACTCATCCTGATGGACATGCAGATGCCGAACATGAACGGCATGGAAACCACGCAGAGGATTCGCGAGCTGCCAGCCTATCGGGACATCCCGATCCTGGCCATGACAGCCAACGCGTTTGCCGAAGACAAGCTCCGCTGTCTTGCCGCAGGGATGAATGATTTCATCGTCAAACCCGTGGCGCCGGACAAGATATTTGCCACCCTGCTGGCCTGGCTGGAGCAAAAACCGGCAGAACGGCCCCAGCACTGATCAAGCGAAGGGGCAGACCCGCCGGCAGGCGACTGGCAGCACTGCCTTCAGCGATGCTTCCCCCTCACGTGGGAACCATCAGAGCGCATCGTTTCCGATCAATCCTGCTTGCCACGCCACGACAGCATGCGCCGCAGGGTATCGTCCTTGACGATGAAGTGGTGCCAGAGTGAGGCCGCCACATGCAGGCCAACCAGCACATAAACCGCGTTGCCAAGGAATTCGTGAACCTCTTTCACGCTCTTTCGCAGCGCCGGATCCTGCGCCAGCATTTGTGGCAGCTCCCATCCGAAGAATGCGACCGTACGACCGCCGGCTTGCGAGAAGACAACCCCGGTGATGGGCAGGGCGAACATCACGATGTACAGCGCCAGATGCAGAAGGTGAGCCGAAGCGATCTGCCAGCGGGCATTACCCAGCGTTGCCGGAATGCCCACGCGGATGCGTTCCTCGATGCGCACGAAAGCCAGGATGAACACCAGCAGACCGGCCGAAATATGAATCGCACGCAAGGTGTCACGCAAGGCCTGCCCGGTTTCCTTGGGAACGCCCTCGCGGTATTCGATGGTTGCCAGGGCGATGGCGAACAGCAGGAACATCACCCAGTGAAGGGCGATCTGGAGCTTTTTATACTGAGAAGCTTGAAGCATTTTTCTCTCCGGAAAAGCTATCTAGGGGTATCGGAAGCGTCGGGGAAATCATGGCAACACCGTACCGAGAATGCAGCCCCGCGCCCAGCCGACAAATATAGGATGATCCTGCCATTTTAACGCGCCACCCAAACGTGGATTCATCCCCTCCACAAACAGTTTGATTCCTCAAGGGCATTGGACGGCACGTACGCCGGATCAATCTGGCACGCGTACCAGCAGCCGGTCGAGTTGATTGGCGAAGGCTTGCCGGTCGGACTGACTGAAGGCTGCCGGGCCGCTTGTCTGCACCCCACTGGCCCGCAAGCTCTCCATGAAGTCGCGCATGGACAAACTCTCGCGCACATTCGCCGCGGTATATAGCTCGCCACGCGGATTCAGCGCGCAACCTCCCCGCTCGATCACCTGGGCGGCCAGCGGGATGTCGGCCGTCACAACCAGATCTCCGGGTCGAAGCTGCGCGGCGATGTAGTTGTCCGCCACGTCAAAACCGGCAGGCACCTGCACGGCACGGATATGGGGTGATGGTGGCACGCGCAGCATCTGGTTGGCGACCAGGATGGTTTCGAGCTGCTTGCGGTTCGCCGCACGGAAGATGATTTCCTTGATCACCACCGGACAGGCATCTGCATCGACCCACAAACGGGGCTTGCCGCTTGACGCTTCCTGCCGTGTCAAGGCAGATCCCAGATGGTCTTGAGTGAATCACGCAACGCCATCAGCAACGGATCACCTTCGCGCTCCGAGGGATAGATGAACTGCAGCGGCGCACGGATCACGACTTCCCCACCGCGCCACAACACGAAAGCGCCATCGGCCGCGAACCGTTTGGCGGTGCGCTCGGCCAGCAAGGCCATGCCCAGGCCGGCACGAATCAGTTCGGAAAGCGTGGCCTCGTCATCAAATTCGCCGACCACGCGCGGGGTGATGTTGTGGGAGTGCCAGAGATCCTGCGTCATGGTGGCAATGGTCGAACGTGGCGACACGCCCAGCCAGGGCGTGCCATTCATTTGCTGCCAGTCCGCATGCCCCAGCGCTTCGGCCAGACCGGTCGGGATCGCGACGCAGAAGCCGATTTCGGTAAGTGGTATTGCGCTGACATTGGCAAAGCTGTCACGCCCGAGGAAAAAACCGCAGTCGAGATTGTTGCGCCGGATTTCGGAGAGATTGTCACGCGAGAGCCCCAGCCGGGTCTGCGTTTCCAGCAAGGGGTGACGCCGCTGCACATCGCACAGCCACGGCCCCAGGCGCAATCGCCCCGGCACGATCAGGGTGCCGATGCGGATGCGTCCGCGCAATTCGCCCTGCATGCTGCGCGCATGGTCGATCAGGCCACGCGCACATCCCAATACCCGTTCAGCATCAGGCACCAGGCGCTTGCCAGCGTCCGTCAGCAAAACGCCACTGGACACCCGCTCGAACAGACTCACGCCGAGTTCTTCTTCCAGGGCCTTGATCTGGGCCGTGACGGCAGGCTGCGATAGATGCAACTGCTCGGCGGCCTGCGTCAGATGACCATGCTGGGCAACAGCCAGAAAGGTGCGCAGCTGATAGATTTCCATGACATTCCACTAGGGGTAAACACCCACCACAAGGCATTGCCCGAATAGCCGGGAATCCTTGTCTTGCCTTGAAACACAAGGCTTTAGGATACAGCATAACCATTCCTGATGTGGCACATCAGGAATTGCCATTGGCTTCAGCCTTGTCTATTCCCATAGAGTCGCAACAGCCCGGCTGCGAGTCGGGTCCAGCCCTGGAGGAAGACATGACATCACCCACAATTGAACGGATACAAAATAATCCGAAATTCGCGGCACTGATTCAAACCAAGCGCGTATTTTCATGGACACTCTCCATCATCATGCTCGCGATCTATTGCGGCTTCATCCTGATCGTCGGTTTCAAGAAGGAGTTGTTTGCCACCCCGCTCGGACCGGACACCGTCATCACCTGGGGCATCCCCGTCGGTGTCGGCATCATCCTGTCGGCCTTCGTGCTCACCGGCATTTACGTCCGCCGCGCGAATACCGAGTTCGATCAATTGACCCGTGAAGTTGTCGAGGAGGCTCAGCAATGAAGCGTCTTTCCATCCTGTTGCTGAATCTGTTTGCAAGCCTGCCAGTCTGGGCGGCAGACACCATCAGTGGTCCGGTCAAACAGCGCGACCTGAACATCCACGCCATCGTGATGTTCTTCATCTTCGTGGCCGCCACCTTGTTCATCACTTACTGGGCGGCCAAACGCACCCGCTCCGCCAAGGATTTCTACGCGGCCGGCGGCGGCATCACCGGTTTCCAGAATGGTCTGGCAATTGCCGGTGACTACATGTCTGCCGCATCGTTCCTCGGAATCTCCGCGTTGGTGTATGGCAGCGGTTATGACGGCCTGATCTATTCGATTGGCTTTCTGGTCGGCTGGCCGCTGATCACTTTCCTGGTCGCCGAACGCCTGCGCAATCTGGGCAAGTACACCTTTGCCGATGTGGCCTCCTACCGCTTGCAGCAAGGCCCGGTGCGTTCGTTTGCCGCGGTGGGAACGCTGGTGACGGTGGCGCTCTACCTGATTGCCCAGATGGTCGGTGCAGGCAAGCTGATCCAGCTGTTGTTCGGCATGGAATATACCTCGGCGGTGGTGCTGGTCGGGATCCTGATGGTGCTCTACGTCATGTTCGGCGGCATGCTGGCCACCACCTGGGTACAGATCATCAAGGCCGCCCTGCTGCTCTCGGGTGCAACCTTCATGGCCTTCATGGTGCTCAAGCTCTCCGGTTTCAGTCTGGAAACCATGTTTGCCACGGCCATTTCGGTTCACCCAAAGGGCACCGCGATCATGTCGCCGGGCGGACTCGTCTCGAATCCGATCGATGCCATCTCCCTGGGTATCGGCCTGATGTTCGGTACCGCCGGCCTGCCGCACATCCTGATGCGCTTCTTTACCGTGTCGGACGCCAAGGAAGCCCGTAAATCGGTGTTCTTCGCCACCGGCTTCATCGGCTACTTCTACATCCTGACCTTCATCATCGGTTTCGGCGCCATCATGCTGGTCCTCAACCAGCCCCAGTACACCGATGCCAAAGGGCTCATCGGCGGTGCCAACATGGCGGCCATCCATCTGGCCAGTGCAGTGGGCGGAGACTGGTTCCTCGGCTTCATCTCGGCGGTGGCCTTCGCCACGATCCTCGCGGTGGTATCCGGCCTGACCCTGTCGGGCGCCTCGGCGGTATCGCATGATCTGTATGCCAGTGTCTGGCGGCGCGGCCGCACCACGGAAGCCAGCGAAATCCGCGTATCGAAGATCGCCACCATCTTCCTGGGCATCGTCGCGATCCTGCTCGGGATTGCTTTCGAGAAACAGAACATTGCCTACATGGTTGGTCTGGCTTTCTCGATTGCGGCGTCGGCCAACTTCCCGGTGCTGTTCCTGTCCATGTTCTGGAAAGGGCTGACCACGCGCGGCGCCGTGCTGGGCGGACTCATCGGTCTGATCTCGGCGGTGGCCCTGATCGTGCTCGGCCCCACCGTGTGGGTCGATGTGCTGCACAACACGGAAGCCATCTTCGCCTACAAGAACCCGGCCTTGTTCTCGATGACACTCGCGTTCGTGTGCACCTGGTTCTTCTCGGTGATCGACAACAGCGAATCGGCGGACAAGGAACGTGCCGCCTTCCTGCCACAGTTCATCCGCTCAATGACCGGCGTCGGTGCAGAAGGCGCTTCGAGCAAGCACTGAATCCTCCCTCGCAGTATTTCCCCGGGCTCCGGCCCGGGGTTTTGTCTTTTTGATGCCGGTGGACATGACAACTCCGTTCGACTTCAGCCAAGCCCCGTTCGATTGCCTGACCCCCGGTGAGCGCCAGCGCCTGGCCGAGCGGGTAGATGTCGCCTACTTTCCGAAAAGCACCTGCCTGCATGAAGCCGACAGCCCCGTCGACACGCTTTACGTGGTGATCAAGGGCATGGTGTCCGAGCATGCCGAAGGCGAAACCCTCGCCTACTACGGCCCGCAGGACAGTTTCGATTCCCGCGCCATGCTCGGCGGCCGTGCCCAGCATCGCCTCGTGGCGGCAGAAGACACCCTGGTGTTCTGCCTGCCGCGTGATCTGGTGCTGGACCTGACCCAGCGCAATCCGGTATTCGGCGCGTTCTTCTATCAGGAAGTGGCTGCGCGCTTTGCCGTACTCGCCAATCGCCCCTTGCAGGGTCAGCTGCAAGCCATGCTGATGAGCCGAGTGGAGTCCGCCTACCTGTCTCCCGCCTTGTGGCTGGAGGCGGATGATTGCGTACTGACCGCCGCCCGCCTGATGCAGAAGCATCACGCCACCTGCGTGCTGGTGCATACCCCGTCTGGAGACGGCATCTTCACGCGCAGCGATCTGCGCGATTTCGTGATCAGCGAATGCCCCGCCGCGAGCACCCCGCTCGGCCCGCTGGCCCGCACCCCGCTGGTTTCCATCGAGGCCGAGGCCTACCTCTATCACGCCCAGTTGTTGATGGCGAGCCACACCATTCAGCGCCTGATCGTCACACGTGCCGGCCAGGTCATCGGCATTCTCGAACAAGTCGAATTGCTGTCCTTCCTCTCCAACCAGTCGCACATCGTGCTGGCGCAGATCGAACGCGCCGAGAGCATCGTCGAATTGATGGCCGCAAACCGCAGCATGGATGAGCTGATCAGCCTGCTGCACGGCAATGGCGTGAAAGTCACCCTGATCGCCGACCTGCTCTGCGAATTGCGCCGCCACCTGCTCGGACGGGTCTTCGCCCTGCTGGCGCCGCCCGACATGCTCGACCATGTGTGCCTGCTGGTACTGGGCTCGGAAGGGCGTGGCGAGCAGATCCTCAAGACCGATCAGGACAATGCGCTGCTGATCCGGGACGGTTACACCCATCCCGAACTGCCAGACATCTGCGAACGTTTCACCCAGACCCTGCTGAGTTTTGGCTATCCGCCCTGCCCCGGCGGCATCATGCTCAACCAGCCGGACTGGTGTTGCGAAGTGAGCGTGATGCGCAATCGCCTGCTCGGCTGGATCCGCAGTGCCAGTGCTGAAAACGTGATGCGACTGGCAATCTGGGCCGATGCCCGCCCCATCGCCGGCCAGGCCAGCCTGCTGCAACCGGTGCAACTGCAAAGCTTGCCGGAGCTGGACGACGCATTCCTGGGCCGCTTCGCACTGCCCGTACGCCAGTTCGATGTGCCGCTCTCCCTGTTCTCACGCCTGGTCCTTGATGCGGGCAGCCAGCGTGACCGGCTCGACATCAAGAAAGGCGGCATCTTCCCGCTGGTCCATGGCCTGCGCAGCATGGCAGTCAAGGCGGGCATCCGTGACGCCAATACCTATCGCCGCATCGACGAGCTGCTGGCCCGCCAGCTCCTGCCCGCTGCCCTGGCGCAAGACCTGCGCGAGACCCTGATCTTCTTTCACGGCCTGCGCCTGCAGCACGGCTTGAACGCCATTGCCCAAAACCGCAAACCGGACAATCTGATCGATCCGGCCACGCTATCCACCCTGGAACGCGATCTGCTCAAGGACGCGCTGGGCGTGGTCAAGCGTTTCCGCCAGCTCATCGAGCATCACTTCCAGCTCGCCCGCCTCTCATGAGTCCCTGGCTGCAACTGAAACGCTGGCGATCCCGCCAGGCCCTGCGCGACTCGCGTTTCGCCCGCTTGTTTGACGCCGCACCGCCCGACGAATGGGTCAGCATCGACTGCGAGACCAGCAGCCTGGATGCGCAGCACGCAGAGATCCTCAGCATCGCCGCCATGCCGGTCTGTGGCGACCGCATCCTGGCCTCGCAAACCTTGCGCCTGACCCTCAAACCCACCCGGCCGATTGCTGCGCAAAGCATTCCGATCCATCAGTTGCGCCCGCAGGACGTAGCCGACGGCCTGCCGGTACGCGAAGCGCTGGGCCGTCTGCTCGATTTCATCGGTCCGCGCCCACTGCTTGGCTACTACCTGGAGTTTGATCTGGCCGTGATCAACCGCCAGCTCAAACCCTGGCTGGGCATCACCCTGCCCAATCCGGCCATCGAAGTTTCGGGGCTTTACTACGACCGCAAGGTCACCGCCTACCGACCCGAGGTCGACCTGCGTCTGGATGCAATCCTCGCCGATCTCGACCTGCCCAGGCTGCCACGTCACGATCCGGCCAACGATGCACTGCTTGCGGCGCTGATCTTCCTGAAGCTCAAACACCTTCACGGCACACTTGATCAATAATCCGGATCAACTCAATCAGATTTATTGATCAAAAGCCCACCCATCCCTCTTGCAGTCCACCAGTAGACTGTCAGATCCTGTACGCCATCCTGTCGCCACAAGCCTCGACGCTTCCCGGCATCCGGGCTAAAGTGGCGCCCCCGCATCCGAAACCCGGCCTCTCCTGTCCTGATGTTCAGCACCGCATTCTCTCCTGTCCAACTCTTCGGTTACGCGGCCTTCATCCTCGGCGTGGGATCCTTCCTGCAAAAGAATGATCGCCATTTCAAGCTCTACATGTTCGGCGAATGCACCGCCTACATCGTCCACTTCTGGCTGCTTGGCAACCCCACCGCCATGGCCAGCACCACAATCTCGGCCATCCGCTCCGCGCTCTCCCTGTACACACGCTCGGTCTGGGTCGCGGCGATCGTCGTCATCGTCAACCTGGCACTGGGCTTCAGCCTGGTCGAGCACTGGTGGAACTGGTTTCCGCTGATGGCCTCCTGCATCGGCACCCTGGCCCTGTTCCTGCTGCATGGCATTCGCATGCGTGTAGCAATGCTCCTGGGAACAGTATTGTGGGTCGCCAACAACCTGATCGCGGGTTCGATTGGCGGCAGTGCCCTGGAAATCGTCATCCTGCTGGTCAACGGCCATACCATCTGGCGCATGCACCGCGAAGCCCGGGGCAAAGCCGGGCAAGTTCTCCCCGGCAAGGACTGAAGCATGCTGATTGCAGACATCCAGCAACGCCTCGCCGCGCACGGCGGCAAACCCGCCCACATCCAGCGCGTACTGCGTGCCTGGCTGCAGGCACAGTCACTGGAGAGTGGCCGGCGTCGCGCCGAGGATGTCCTGCCGCTGGCCTTGCGCAATGATCTGCCCGCGCTGGATCAGGACCTGCACGCGCTCGCCCGGCTGAGCGCAGCACATCAAGGCGAAGACGGCTCGGAACGCCTGCTCGTGCAGCTTGCGGACGGACAGACCGTCGAAAGCGTACTGTTACCGCGCGACGGCTTGTGCGTTTCGACCCAGGTTGGCTGCGCGGTCGGCTGCGTGTTCTGCATGACCGGTCGCGATGGCCTCCTGCGCCAGCTCGGCAGCGCCGAGATCGTCGCCCAGGTAGTGCTCGGCCGCGCCCGCCGCCACGTGAAGAAAGTCGTGTTCATGGGCATGGGCGAGCCCGCCCACAATCTCGACAACGTGCTGGAAGCCATTCACCTGCTTGGCACGCTGGGCAACATCGGCCACAAGAATCTGGTGTTCTCCACGGTGGGAGACCACCGCGTCTTCGAGCGCCTGCCACAGGGGCCGGTCAAACCGGCACTCGCCCTGTCACTGCACACCACCGATGCGGCACTGCGCGCCCGCCTGCTCCCCAAAGCACCGCGCATCGCACCGGATGAACTCGTCGAACTGGGCGAACGTTACGCGCGTGAGACGGGCTATCCGATCCAGTATCAGTGGACCCTGCTCGATGGCGTCAACGACAGCGAGGCCGAGCTCGACGGCATCGTGCGATTGCTCAAGGGCAAGTACGCCATCATGAACATGATCCCGTACAACACCAACGAAGGTCTCGGCTTCAAGCGCCCATCCTGGGAACGCGCCACAGCGATTGCCCGCACCCTGCACCAGCGTGGCGTGCTCACCAAGCTGCGCAACTCTGCCGGGCAGGATATCGATGGCGGCTGCGGCCAGCTGCGTGCCCGGGCACTCGCCGACACACCAGAGGCGACCTTGCCCCGCCCCGCGTCGCTTGCCGTCCTCAGGCAAACCCTGAAGCGCTGAAAACACGCCTGTGCGCAAACGCACAGAAAAGCGGCTCCGACAGGGTATTCTTGCAAGCGTCCGCCTTGAAGCCCATCAAACCACGCCGCCCCATGATCGAATCCCTGCTGCTCAGCACCACACGCATACTCACTTTCGACATCAACAAGCCCCTGACCAATGCCAGCGGTTTCTTCTTCGCACGCGGAGCACGCCTGTTCCTGGTCACCAGCCGCCATGTGATGTTCGACGAGCCGAGCCAGCACACACCGGATCATATCCAGATCGAATTGCATACCGATCCGCACAACATGGCGCAATCCACCGGCTTCGCAATCCCGCTCTACCGCGATGGCAAAAGCCTGTGGCGCCAGGGGGCCGACTCGTCCGGCGAAATCGACGTGGCGGTCATCGAAATCGAGCGCGGCGCGCTGCCTCCCAATGCCGCCATCGAAGCATTCACGCCGGCCAATCTGGTCCGCCCGGCCGACCAGATCGAAGTCGGCGAAGCCGTCCTCGTTGTCGGTTTCCCGCTGGGTTTTCACGACAGTTTTCATCACCTGCCCGTCGTACGCCAGGCCGGCATCGCCTCATCCTTCGGCATGCGTTTCCAGGGCGAAGGCTACTTCCTCACCGATGCACGCACCCATCGTGGTGGCAGTGGTGCCCCCGTGGTCCGGCGTCGCGCCGCCCATCTGTGCGCGCCCGATGAATTACCCTGGGTCTTGCTGGGCGTCCATTCCGCCCGGCTTGATGTCGGCACCCGTGATCTGAAGCTGGATGAAGCACTCGGCCTCAACTGCGCCTGGTATGCCGATATCCTGATGACGCTCACCGAAGCTTGAGCGAGAGACCTGCACAAAGCAGGCGTAGCTTTTTCAGCCGTGCAATCCTAGACGTTACGCCTCACGTCGTAACCATGCTTTTCCAGCAGCTTTCGCGCGCGCTCCAGCCGCGCTTCCAGTCGACAAGATCGCAAACTTTTTGAATAGTCTTCCGGACTGTTCAGCAGATCCATCCCCTTCGATGCCAGCCACTCACGGATGATGTTGAGGCTCTTGCCTCCAATCCCGGGCATGCGCGCGAGCAGATGATAGTCGAGCGCGGCCACATCCTCCGGCGTGAATTCGCGCCGTTCAAGCAGAAGTCTCAAAGCGTTGATCTGACGTGTATTCAGCCCTTCCTGCATGTGTTTATCCATTCTTGATTGCAATCAATGGCTCCCCATGCTGATCATAGCCAGACACTACGGAAGAAATGAACAACCAATTCCGTATGAACATATACAAAAATTTCAATGAAACGTTTCTCCTGGACCGCGCTGCGCAGGTGGGAGCGGGAAGCGACAATGCAGCCCCGGCCCCCCAGGTCTGAAAGAGTTCCGGCACAAGAAGCGAACCGGTATGCGTCATCATAAAAGTAGTAGCATGCTGCAGACATCATCTATGCCGCAGCACACACGCGTGCGCTGCGGCAGGCTGGAGAAGCTCAGACATGCACGAAATCATCTGCCCGCACTGCGGGAAGGCCTTCAAGATCGACGAAGCCGGCTATGCCGACATCCTCAAGCAGGTACGCGACGCCGAATTCGAAAAGCAACTCCACGAGCGGCTTGAACTCGCCGAGCAGGACAAGCGCAACGCCGTCGAACTCGCGCAGGCCAAAATCGCGGGCGAATTGCAGAAAGCCGCTGCCGCCAAGGACAGCGAAATCCAGACCCTCAAGGCCCAGCTCGATGCCGGCGAAGTGCAACGCCAGCTCGCCGTGAGCCAGGCCCTCAGCGCCATCGAGAAAGAGCGCGATGCACTGGCTAACCAGCTTGCCAATGCCCTCAAACAGGCGCAGCAAGAGAAAGAAGCCACCGAAAAGCTGGCCGAAGCGAAGATGCTCGCCGAGCTGCAGAAGAGCGCCGCCAGCAAGGACGCCGAGATCCAGACCCTCAAGGCCCGGCTCGACACCAACGCACTCAACCAGAAGCTCGCGCTGGCCGACGCACTCGGCACCGTCGAGAAAGAGCGCGACGAACTCAAGAGCAGCTTGGAACGCGCCGCACTCGAAAAGCAGCTCGCCGAGCAAGCCCTCAAAGACAGGTTCGAGGCCCAGCTCAAGGACCGCGACGAAGCCATCGAACGCCTGCGCGACATGAAGGCCCGCCTCTCCACCAAGATGGTCGGCGAAACCCTGGAACAGCACTGCGAAACCGAATTCAATCGCCTCCGCGCCACCGCCTTTCAGCGTGCCTACTTCGAGAAAGACAACGACGCGCGCAGCGGTAGCAAGGGCGACTTCATCTTCCGCGACAAGGACGAAGCCGACACCGAAATCGTCTCCATCATGTTCGAGATGAAGAACGAGAGCGACACCACCACCACGAAACAGCGCAACGACGACTTCCTCAAGGAACTCGACAAGGACCGCGTTGAAAAAGGCTGTGAATACGCCGTGCTCGTCTCACTGCTCGAACCCGAGAGCGAGCTCTACAACACCGGCATTGTCGACGTCTCCCACCGCTTCCCGAAGATGTATGTCATCCGCCCGCAGTTCTTCATCCCCATCATCACCCTGCTGCGCAACGCCGCGATGAACGCGGTGAAATACAAAGCCGAACTCGCCCTCGTCCGCGCGCAGAACATCGACATCACCAACTTCGAAAACGAGCTGGAGAGCTTCAAGAGCGCCTTCGGCAAGAACTACGACCTCGCCTCCCGCCGCTTCCAGACCGCCATCGACGAGATCGACAAATCCATCGACCACCTGCAGAAAACCAAGGAAGCCCTGCTGGGGACGGACCGGAATTTGCGCCTCGCGAACGACAAAGCGCAGGACGTGACCATCAAGCGATTGACCAAGGGGAATCCTACGATGGCGGGGAAGTTTGGGGAGGTGAAGAAGGGGGAGTGAGGTAGCGAACTGGGTTGCATGACCAAGGTACGACTTCGATGTGTTTGTCTGGGTGAAGAGGGGTGAGATGAAACTTCAAACGATTCGGCTTTCAAATTTTCAATCTTTCGGTGAGCAACCAACCGAAATCACGCTCGAAGACATCACCTACCTGATAGGCCCGAATGGCTCGGGAAAAACTGCTGCATTGCAGGCCTTGTGCCGACTCTTCGCCTTCGACCCGTCGCTGCGCCGGATACTGCGTTCAGACTTTCATGTGCCTAGCAATGAAAAGGAGAAACCGGATGAACGACAGCTCTGGATCGAGGCCGAGTTCCTCTTTCCCGAGTTGGCGGAAGACGAAGACAACACGACCGTAGCCCCGCATTTTGCACATATGCGGCTGGATGAGATCGACGGTATTCCACGTGTTCGTTACCGTCTCAGTGCAACCCTGGGTGTGGATGGCGATATAGAAGAGTCTATGGTGTACGTGCTGGACCTGGATGCTGACGGTGAGCCACTCAGTACTGCACAAGTTCCCAGAGCTGAGCGTAACCATATCCACGTCCACTATCTTCCGGCACAGCGTGATCCTGCCGACCACATTGCATACGGCGCCAATGCCCTTCTAGGAAGAATGCTTCGCGCAGTGAAATGGGATGCGGAGCGCGAAGAGATCAAGACGTTGACCGATCAGATCAGTGACAGCTTGGCAGCGAACCCCTCGGTCAATGCGCTGAGCGAGAGCCTGAAAACAACGTGGGCCACGTTGCACAAAGGTAAGTTCTTCGCCGACCCAAAGATTACTTTTGTGGCCTCTGAGATCGAGTCCTTGTTGCGCCACATGTCAGTCTCGTTTTCGCCTGGGCACGATGAGAGTCTGGTCGATTTTTCACGACTGAGCGATGGCCAGAAGTCGATGCTGTACTTGTCTCTCGCACTGTCGTCGCAAGCCATCGGGCGTGCCGTGCTCGCCGGGCAAGACACTTCGTTTGACCCAGACAAATTGCGCCCCCCAGTCTTCACATTGGTAGCCGTTGAAGAGCCCGAAAACAGTCTCTCCCCGCACTACCTGGGACGGATCGTCAGTGCTTTGAACACCATGGTTCAGCACCCGGACGCCCAAGCCCTCATTGCCACGCATGCGCCATCGATGCTGCGCCGGGTGGATCCTGAACACATCCGCTATCTGCGGCTGACCGACGCCCGGCAATCACGCGTCACGCACATCCTGTTGCCGGAAGACACGGACGAAGCGCACAAATTCGTGCGTGAAGCCGTCCAAGCATTTCCGGAGGTCTATTTCTCGCGGCTGGTCGTTCTGGGCGAAGGCGATAGCGAAGAGATCGTCCTGCCACGCCTGCTGCAGGCCAAAGGCGCTCCAGTAGATGAATCCGCCGTCACGATTGCTCCGCTAGGGGGCAGACACGTCAATCACTTCTGGCGCCTGCTCGCGGCATTGCAGATCCCGTACCTGACGCTCCTTGATCTGGATGTAGCTCGTTACGCTGCGGGCTGGGGACGAATCAAAGTCGTAAATGATCAACTGACGAAATTTGAACCAGGAAAAGCACTTCCTGCTGACTGGCAATTACCTAAATGGAATTCATCAGAAACACCAGTCCGAACACATTACTGTTTTGGTGAAGAAAAGAGAGACGTATTTAATGAGCTGGAGAACCGTGGGGTGTTTTTCTCTTCCCCATTAGACCTCGACTTCTCCATGCTGCTCACCTTCCCAGAAGCCTACGGTGTCGAAGAAGACGCGCCGGATGACTCAACGATCAAGGCTGTGCTTGGGAAAAGCCACCACGACGCTAGCCAGTACAGCCCAGAGGAGCAAAAGCTTTTCAACACCTACCACCAGCGCTTCAAACTAGGCAGCAAACCCGCTGCTCACATCGATGCACTGGCCAAGCTGAAGGATGAAGAATTACTCGCAAAAATGCCGGCTTCTCTGAGCAGACTGGCTGATGCCGTTATCGCCAAACTGGCGGAGCTGCCCGAGTGATTGCCATCGACGCCTGGCAGCCTGCAGATGGGCTGACGCTCGAACCGAATGCGCTGCTTGCCGCTAAAGAGCAAGAGCGCTGCCTTGCGCTCACGGCCGGGCCCGGCGCGGGCAAGACTGAAATGCTGGCGCAGCGAGCAGACTTCCTCTTGCGCACAGGCACCTGCAGATATCCCAAACGAATTCTGGCGATTTCGTTCAAGGTTGATGCCAGCAAGAATCTGAAGGAACGCGTGCAGCGCCGCTGTGGCACTGATCTCGCTTCACGCTTTGACAGCTACACCTTCCATGCCTTTGCCAAACGCATCATTGATCGCTTCCGCCCTGTACTGACCGGCAAGGATGCCCTTGAGCCTGGCTACACGCTTGGCAAACCCAAGGTGACTCACAATCAGATCGACTTCGATGATCTGGTGCCGCTCGCCATTCAGATACTCAAGAAATCAAAACTTGCCCGCAACGCTATTCGCCAGACCTACAGTGACGTTTTTCTGGATGAATTTCAGGACTGCACAGACAAACAATACGAGCTCGTGAAGCTCGCATTCCAAGGAACAGGCATCCGACTGACGGCAGTCGGCGACACCAAGCAGAAGATCATGGGCTGGGCCGGTGCGCTGGATGGCATTTTCCAGACTTTTGCAGCCGATTTTGCGGCGGTCCCGCTCAACATGTACCGCAACTTTCGCTCCAAGCCACGGCTGCTGCGCTTGCAGAACGAAATCATCCGCAAGCTGGATCCGGCGTCCGTCATGCCAGATGGGCAACTCACGGGTGGTGAGGGGGAAGTATTCGCTTGGGACTTCGAAGATAGTCGCCAAGAGGCTAAATGTTTGGCAGAGCAGATTGCTGTCTGGGTTGGGCCTGAGCGGATTCCACATTCTGAAATCGCCGTACTGATATCAAAGCAACTTGACCTCTATGCCGACCATCTTATGGCTGAGTTGGAGGCGAGAGGCATCCCGTTCCGCAACGAGCAGCAGATACAAGATATTGCCGCTGAGCCCGCTGCGCGTTTGGTCGTTGATTACCTTTCATGCGTATACGGGACGCGGGAGCCGAGAGCTTGGGAGCGCCTGATGAACCTGCTAGCACCTTTTGCAGACGACGATTTGCAGGCAAACGTCCGGCAAACCTTTCAGCGCTTAATTAGCCATCATCGAACACTTGCGGCCGTTGCGAATAGGACTTACCCGCCATATTCGGAATGGAAAGAGGTTGTCAGCGACTTTCTGACTAAAGTTGGTGGTACAACTATCTCAGCATTGTCTCCGGACTATGAGTCCAGCGTTTATCTTAAGCAGGTTCTTCTAGATACCCAAATGCATATTGAAAAATTACTTGCGAGTGACCCCTGTCTCCCGGGAGTGCTCAAGCGATTCTCCGGCGACCAGGCAATACGGATTCTGACCATTCATAAGAGCAAGGGCTTGGAGTTTGATTCTGTTGTCATCCTTGGCGTTGAGGATCAGACATTCTGGGGGGACGCCGATGAAGAGCGATGTGCGTTTTTTGTCGGAGTTTCGCGAGCAAAAAGAAGGCTAGTGCTTACCGTTTCCAGGCGCAGGGAAGCGCCCCCTTCAAATCCATATCGGTGGCAGGAGAATAGAACTCAACATGCAGAGTTCATTCGATACGCCATGCCATTTTTGAGCTCGCAGCAATGACAGAAAACGCATTCCAGCAAGGCTGGAAAGTCTTGCGTTTCGATCAGATGGCGATCAACGTTAATGTCCGTACAAAAGGGGCCAGGCTCGATTTGTTCCGATTTTTAGAAAATTGCCGCTTGCGTGTTCGATCCGTCATGCCCGCGAAGGCGGGAATGATCGCTATGGGAGGTCCGTAGGGTGCAAAAACCGAAGGGCATTGCACCGGATTTTCGCGCCGCCAATCCTGCCCGATGCCGAGCGCTCCGCGTGTCTCGTGTCCCGGCTGTGCTTCTGCCAATCCGGCGGGATAGGGCCGTAGGATGGGTTCGCAGCAAACCACCATCAATCCCATGCGCTAAACGGTGGGTTGTCGCTACGAGCCGAACCCACTCTAATTTGCTAATCTTAATCGCACGCTATCTCACAACCACACGGGGAAAAACAATGGCAAATTTGATTATTGAGACCTTCGAAAACGAGAAGCCAGAGGCTACGTTCAAAATTCCATTGATCGTGCTGAAAGTTGCCGTAAAACTGATTCCCCAAAAAGCCTTCCAAGCAATGGAAAGTGAAGGTATCGATATTCAAGAGGTGATCAAAGCCGCAAAATCAGGCGAGATTTCCGGCCAGATCATAGAAATCGTTGGCCACAAAAAGAACGAACGCATCATCATCTCCGTAGCATAAGAACTCTCTTAACAAACACCCATCCAAGGCCGTACTCAGCCAGGTAGGGTGCGTACAAAAGGGGCCAGCCTCGATTTATTCCGATTTTTTAGAAGATTGCCGCTTGCGTGTTCGATCCGTCATTCCCGCGAAGGCGGGAGTGATCGCTATGGGAGCAAGTAGCCCGGACAAAGGCATCGCCGGCTGCACATCACAGCCCCGTGGAGCAAAAGGGGCCAGGCTCGATTTGTTCCGATTTTTTAGAAGATTGCCGCTTGCGTGTTCGATCCGTCATGCCCGCGAAGGCGGGAATGATCGCTATGGGAGCAAGTAGGTCCGTAGGGTGCAATAACCGAAGGGCATTGCACCGGATTTTCGCGCCGCCAATCCTGCCCGATGCCGAGCGCTCCGCGAGTCTCGTGTCCCGGCTGTGCTTCTGCCAATCCGGCGGGATGGTGGCTCACCTGCCGAGCGATGGGGTCGGTGCAATGCCCTTCGGTTATTGCACCCTACGTGTCGCGGTTGCGCATGGTCTCCAAGGCATTGCACCGGATTTTGCGCGCCAACCCTGACCGACGCTGAGCGCTCCGCGTGTCTCGTGTCCCGGCTGTGCTTCTGCCAATCCGGCGGGATGGGGCTCACCTGCCGGGCGATGGGTGCGGTGCAATGCCCTTCGGTTATTGCACCCTACGTG
>JAGTRY010000124.1 GCA_018262235.1 Pseudomonadota bacterium | reverse complement strand
AAGCTTGCCGCTGCTCGTCTAGACCAGGGCGGGGTACGCGTCCAGTTGCTGGATACACCCGGTTTTCCTGATTTTGCTGGCCAGGCCATGGCCGCACTGGATGCGGTCGAAACCATCGTGACCGTGATCAATTCGCAGAATGGCATAGAGATCAGCGCGTCACGTGCGATGCTCTGGGCGCAGACCCGCAAATTGTGCCGGGTCATCGTCATCAACCGGATCGATGCCGAACGGCTGAATCTGCCGCAATTGCTGGAAGACATCCAATCCGCTTTTGGTCGTGAGTGCCTGCCTGTGAATCTGCCTGCCGATGAAGGCAGGCAGGTCGTCGATTGTTTTTTCAACCTTTCAGGTGCGGCGACGGATTTTGGCAGTGTCGAGGAGGCGCATCGAGCGATTGTCGAACAGATCGTTGAGGTTGATGAAACCCTGACCGAGCGCTATCTCAATGGCGAGGAAATTGCTCCTGAGCTTCTGCATGATGCGTTTGAGTCGGCATTGCGGGAGGGGCATCTGGTGCCCATCCTGTTTACGTCAGCACGTACTGGCGTGGGGGTGCAGGCATTGCTCGATTTCATCGTACGCCTGGCGCCGAACTCGCTCGAAGGGAATCCACCACTGTTTGAAAAATGGGTGGGTGGGGAGAATAGCCCGGAACCTTTCCGGGTTTCCCATTCGCCGGATGCTCACGTAATCGCCCATGTATTCAAGGTGGAGGTGGATGCGTACATGGGCAAGATTGCCACGGTCCGGATTCTGCAGGGAACGGTTACTCCGGACAGCATGCTGTTCATGGGGGAGTCACGCAAGCCTTTCCGGGTTGCGCATCTGTATAGCGTTCAGGGCAAGCTCTTGACGCCCATCGATAGCGCCGGGCCGGGCGAGATCTGTGCGATTACCAAAGTGGAAGACATCATTTTTGATGCCGTGCTCCACGATGCTCCGGAAGACGCATCCATCCATTTTCAACCATTACCCATCCCGCATGCCGTGTATGGGCTGGCTGTGCGCGTCAAACGTCGTGGAGAGGAGCAAAAGCTTGCAGAAATTCTGCACCGTTTGTCTCTCGAAGACCCTGGCTTGCACGTCGAAAACGATCCGACGACGCATGAGATTGTCATTCGCGGCCAGGGCGAGCTGCACCTTGGGCGAATACTGGAACGCATGAGTGCTCTGTACAAACTTGAAGTGGATAGCCATCCTCCGACCATTCCTTACCGTGAAACCATCACCCATGGTGCCGAAGGGCATCATCGGCACAAGAAACAAAGTGGCGGTGCGGGTCAGTTCGGCGAAGTGTTCCTGCGTGTACAACCGCTGGCGCGTGGAGAAGGTTTCCGCTTCAAGGATGAGGTGAAAGGCGGAGCCATCCCCGGTGTCTTCATTCCTGCCGTTGAAAAAGGGGTGCGTGAAGTGCTCGGTTCCGGAGCGATTGCCGGTTTTCCGGTTCAGGATATCGAGGTGACCGTTTTTGACGGGAAGACCCATCCAGTAGATGGGAAAGAGATCGCGTTTGTCACGGCTGGCCGGAAGGCTTTTCTTGCTGCAGTGAAAGATGCCAGACCTGTTGTGCTGGAGCCCTTGGTCGATCTGGAAATCACTGTTCCGGATTATGCCTATGGGGATGTCTCAGGCGAAATTTCTTCACGGCGCGGACAGGTTACCAATACAGGCAATGCTCGTGCAGGGATGATCGCGATCAATGCCCGTGCGCCCTTGTCCGAGTTGAGTGATTTCCAGAATCGACTCAAATCGATCACTGGTGGGCAGGGCAGTTATACGCTGACGCTCTCTGAGTATGAGCCAGCACCTCCCACGGTTCAGCATCAACTGATGGCTGCTTTCAAACCGCAGGAAGATGAATAGCGCGTTTGATGTTGTGAAAGCATAAAGCCAGGGGCCGGTCTTCCGGCCCCTGGCTTTTCGTGTAAAGCAGATCAGAACGCCTTGACGTCGGTTTTGGAAATGTCGCAATAAGCGGTATTCCAGAATTCCCCCTTGTTGACCTGATTTTCCCCCGGCTGCACGCCGATGGCTTGCACGCAGACCTTGGGGGCGCCGAGCTTGTAGCCTTTGATCTTCATGTTACGTACGGTGGCCTTGTCACCGTAGTTCTGGTTCAGGCGCAACACATAGCCTGCGGTTACACCATCCGGCTTGACGACCGGACCATTGATGGTGACATTGGTTGCCACGAGGTAGCGTGGACCACCGTTGCTGGAGCAATTGCCGCAGGATGCCCACAGACGCTGGATACGGTCGTAGGTCTGGAAATCACTCAGCTTGATGGTGCTGCCTTTGCCGTTGTGCTGGAAGACTTTGTCATCGGCCTTGGTTGCCGAGCCTCCCACGACATTCATGACTTTACCTGTGCCGCCTTTCATGGTGGCAGCATCTTCGCAGACGCCATCCCATACAACATTGCTGAGCGTGCAGTTGCCCAGACAGTGAACGCCATCCGCGGCCGCTCCCTTCTTGAGGTGAACATTTTTGAGGGTAGCGCCGTCTTTGAGTACGAACACGGGTTGCTGGGATTCGGATTGGCCATCGCAGGACGTGCCGACAGTGGCTCCGCTGTAATCCTTGGTACCGGTGATGGTGGTGCTGGCAGAAGTGCTTGTCAGTGCAGTGGCAAGACAAAGGCTTAGAAGCAGTTTGCTATACATGGTGTGTCTCCAAAGGATGAGTCTGTTTTTATGTGTGCAAGAAACTTGCGCGGCTATTCTCCGTTGAGATTATGAACAGAGCAAGTTGACTGGCGGGGCGGATAATCTGGTGCCGGATAGTGCGAGCAGCATACAAAGCCGGTTCGTCATTTTTGGGGCAATGCCATCAAGTTAACCCGCTGTGAGTGTTCAGGCGGGGACTGAATCCCGGTGCCTGTTGAGACGATCGCTGCAGCCTGACGTCAATAGAGGGGAGGGGGCTAACGGTAGGGGCTGCTGGTTGTGTCACTGCAGGCGTAGGGGAACACCTGCGGAGAGGCTGGCAGAGGTGAAATGCACCGGTTTGTGGTCGCCGACACCAGTTTTGACCAGATTGACCCGGATAGCCGTGTACCATCCGTCTTCGCCCATTCCTGTGAAACCTTCCCTGCATGCAACAAGATTTGAAAGACAAACCCCTGCGCGCCGTTGTCGCGGCGGTGCAATTGCCAACCGTCAGTGATGTGGAGTTCGAGGCTTCTTTGATGGAGTTGCGCGAGCTGGCCAAAACCCTGGGTTATACGGTGGTGCAAACCTTCATTCAGAAGCGCACAGGTTTTGATCGCACGGGCTATCTGGGCATCGGCAAACGGCAGGAAATCGCCGAATATGTAAACGCCCATGCCGGCTTCGATGCAGAGGAAGACGTGCCGATCTACGCAGATACTGAGGCCGGTGAGATCGACGCGGTGCTGGTCGATCACGAGATTTCGCCCTCGCAGGCGCGCAATCTGGAAATCGAAGTGGGTGCGCCGGTGATGGACCGCACCATGGTCATCCTCGAAATCTTCCACCGCAACGCGCGTTCGCGCGCCGCCAAAGCGCAGGTCGAGATCGCGCGCCTGGGCTACATGGCGCCGCGCCTGCGCGAGGCTGCCAAGCTGGCCGGACCGCAGGGGCGCCAGCGCAGTGGCGTGGGTGGGCGCGGCGCGGGTGAATCGCATACCGAGCTGGACCGGCGCAAGATCCGCGATCGCATCGCCGAGCTGCAGCTGGAAATCGTCGCAATGGAAGCCGAGCGCAAGACGCAACGCGCGCGCCGTCAGGAACGCCAAGGGTTGGCCGGCGTGGCGCTGGTTGGCTACACGAATGCCGGCAAGTCGACGTTGATGCGCGCGCTGACCGGTAGCGAAGTGCTGGTCGCCAACAAGCTATTCGCTACCCTGGATACAACGGTGCGCACCCTCTATCCGGAGAGCGTGCCGCGCGTGCTGGTGAGCGACACGGTGGGCTTCATCAAGAATCTGCCGCACGGTCTGGTGGCCTCGTTCAAATCGACACTGGACGAGGCACTGGACGCCGAGCTGCTGCTGCATGTGATCGACGCCAGTGACCCAGGCTGGCTGCGTCAGCTGGAGGTGACGGACCACGTGCTGGCAGAGATCGAGGCCGACCAAGTGCCGCGTATCCGCGTTTTCAACAAGATCGACTTTGTGGGCGACGAGACGGCGCAAGCCGAGTGCAGCGCCCTTCTGCGCGCGCAGTATCCGGATTGCGTGGTGATGAGCGCGCGAAACCCGGCGGACGTGGCGCGCCTGCACAAGATTATCGTCGGTTTCTTCCAGCGCGATCTGGTCGAAGCCGAGTTGTTCTTGGCCTGGTCTGCCCAGCAAATGCGCAAGGATATCTACGAGCGCTGCGAAGTGCTTGAAGAGCGCGCCAACGAGAAGGGCGCGACGTTTCGTGTGCGGGGCGAGCCCGCCATGATCGAACGCTTGCGCGATAGGTTTGCGCAGCGGGAGTGAGATTTTGCTTTGTCTGGGGTGGCGCAGGAAAGCGAGCGCTAAGCTTCGTTGCGAAAGGGCATAATTGGTCCAATTCTGAGAGAAGTTGGACGCTTTGCCATGAGTAAGCTTGAAAAACTGTTTGCCGATCTGCCACGTATTCCCAGCATGCCCCGTGTCGTGCAGGATTTGATTGCATCGCTGGTCAAGGAAGATGTCGATATCGGCTCGCTGGTGGATCAGGTCAAGCTCGACCAGTCCCTTTCCCTGCGTGTGCTCGCCATGGCCAACTCCAGTGCTTTTGGCGCCAGTAAACGGATTGGAGCCATTGACCAGGCCGTTACCATGATAGGTCTGGCTGCTTTGCGTTCGCTCGTGATCGCTTCTGGTATCTCGCGTGCCTTTGCCAATGTCGAAGGGCTGGACATGCCGGCCTTCTGGCGCAAGTCCATGATCTGTGCCGGCGTAGCGCGGGAGTTCGGCAAGCATCAGGGTGTGAACCGTGAATTTGCCTATACCGCCGGGCTCATGCAGTGCGTGGGTCTGGTCATCATGCATCAGGCCTGGCCCGGGATGGCTCGTCAACTGAGCGATATCGGCACCCTTTCCGGGCTGGCCCAACTCGTACAGGAACGCCGCCTGTTCGGGCTGGATCATTGTGAAGTGGGGGCTGAACTGGCTTTGCGCTGGAATTTCCCGCCCACAATTCAGAATGCCCTGCGCTGGTGTGTTGAACCATTGTCGGACGAAGCGGGTTCGCTGGCGGCGGTGGTCCATCTTGCCGGGGTTGTCACCCAAGGTCTTCTCGATGGAGACGATCCCGAGAAAATCAGTGTTCTGCTTGATCCTGCGGTGCTGGCCCGGCTTCCTTTGAGTCGGGTGGATGCACAGAAACGGATCGAAGCCTGCGTCGATCTTCCTGCTTCGGTCGAATCCTTGCTCTGAAGTGCTGTTCCGTTAAACCCTTACGGGAAATGCTGAGCGGCAGAACTTGTTTGTGGGTATTGCCGGGTACGTGGAGACCTTGAATGACCAAGATTTTGATGTTGAGTCCGATGCAGAACATGGCCGAGCAGGCCGCGATGATTGCAAGCGACCTTGGTATTGATCTGCATGTCGAGGTGACTTACGACGACGCTAGCGCGATAGCGGCCATTGAGCGCGAACCAGACGTCGAGGTCGTGGTAACCCGCGGTGGTCTGGTCGAAGGGGTCAAAGGCATCAGGAACATCAGCGTGGTGGCGATTACCATGTCGATGAATGAACTGCTGGGCTTGCTGGACAAGCTTGCGGCACAAGGCGTTCGCAAAGTGGCGATTGTCAGCCGGGAAAACCTGCTGGATGGTGCTGTGGGCGATTTCCAGATACAGGGTCTGAATGTGTGTATCCGATCCTGCATGGACGAGGCGGGGATCAAGGCCACTGTTGCCGAGCTCGTAAAGCGTGGTTTCGAAGCTTTTATCGGTTGTCGGATGTCATGCGAAGCGGCAAGGCTGCACGGCGTTATTACCATCTATCTGGAAAGCGGCAATTTCTCGATTCGTGCTGCGCTGCAGGAAGCCGAGCGCATTTTGCACGCTCGCGAAGAAAGACAGATACAGACTGCGCAGCTCAAGGCCATCATCGACAATATCGAAGAGGGCGTGGTAGCCATCTCTCGCGATAACACCATCAGTTTTTATAACGAACCTGCCCGACATTTGTGCACGAATGGCGACAAGCAGGTGAATTTTCAAGCACTCCTTGCGCCGTTCTATCACCGCTCTGGAGAGCAGATCGCGACAGTCAATGGCAATCGTATTGTTGCCAGACGCATTCCTCTGGCGATGGATGCACATAACCAAGGCGATATCATCACCTTTCAAGAGGTCAGCCGAATCCAGGCTTCGGAGACACGAATCCGGATTTCTGCCCACCAGAAAGGCCTGTATGCCAAGAATTCCTTTGACGATATCGTGGCTGGTTCGGAGGTGATGCAGGCGCTGATCGAAAAAGCCAAGATCTATGCAGGATACGATTCCAATTTATTGATTCATGGAGAGACCGGAACCGGCAAAGAGATCTTTGCACAGAGCATCCATAACCACAGTCGTTATAAAAACGGGCCATTCGTTTCGGTCAACACCGCCTCGATTGCCCCCACCCTCCTTGAAAGTGAATTGTTTGGTTATGTGGATGGCGCGTTCACGGGCGCGCGAAAAGGAGGCAAGGCCGGTCTTTTCGAACTGGCTCATCGGGGCTCTATCTTCCTGGATGAAATTGGTGAGCTGACGCTCGATATCCAGAGCCGACTGTTACGTGTCTTGCAGGAAAAGGAGATCATGCGACTTGGGGATGACAAAATCATTCCTGTCGATGTGCGTATTATTTGTGCCACCAACCGAAATCTCTTTGAATTGGCTCGTGATGGGCGCTTCCGCCAGGATCTTTACTATCGGATTCATGTGCTGAGCATACGTATTCCGCCCTTACGTGCCCGCGCCGAGGACATTCCTCTGCTCTTTACGCACTGGCTGAACCAGCTCCGTCCTGAGGGTAGCGAACCCGCCCAGATCAGTGAGAAAGCCATGAAGCTGCTCTGCAGCTATGACTGGCCCGGCAATATCCGCCAGATCCGCAATGTGGCCGAAGTCATTGCCTGTCGTGGTACTGCCCGGATCGATGCAGCGTTAGTCGCGGATGCTCTGGATGAGCAAGGGCAGGTTGACCCGTTTGCATCCGCCGCTCAGGATGCTGATGGTATTTACATGCCTGAAGGGATTACGCTCAAACAGATGGAAACTCTTGTTATCAAGCATCTCATGAAAAAACATTCGCCCGAGAGTGTCTGCTCGAAGTTGGGGATCAGCCGGGTAACCTTGTGGCGCAAACTCAACAGTGCCGAGTTAAATAGTGTCGAGTCAGATTAAAAATTTCCCGGATGCCGTGTTACGACATCCGGGAAAGTAACCACCACGCTAATTCGTACGTGGTTGGGGGGAGTAACCTATTTCACATCGCGTACAGCGTCGATTTGTTTGATGATGTCTTCACCACCTGATTTGCTGATGAAAGACTGACGAACGCCTTTGGTTGCTTCAACAAAGGGTTGCGGATCAATCTTCTCGACGATCTGAATACCCGCTTTCTTGAGATCCTCAACCTGCGTCTTGAAAGCTTCGTTGTTGAGCCGGCGCTGGTACTTGCCTGCTTCACGTGCGGCTTCAATCAGCGCTTTTTGTTGGGCGGGGGGTAATGCATCGAACTTGGCTTTGTTCATCGCCACGACCAGAGCAGAGTAGGCGTGGTAAGACAGTGTCAAATGCTTTTGTACTTCATACAGCTTGGCCGACCAAAACACCCCCAGCGGATGTTCCTGTGCATCAACCGTTTTCATTTCCAAGGCTGTGTAGAGTTCGGCCAAGGGCATTGGTACGGGGTTTGCGCCGAGCAGTTTGAACGCCTCGATATGTACCGGGCTACCAGTTGTTCGGATTTTTAGCCCCTTGACATCTGCAGGCGTACGCACAGGCCCCTTCGAGTTTGAAATCTGGCGCCAGCCGTTATCCCAGAAAGCTAGCCCTTTTAAGCCAATCGAGTCCAAGCGATCAAGCATGTCCTGCCCCACCTTGCCATCAAGCACGCGGTAGGCGTGTTCGGTATCCTTGAAGATGAACGGGATGTCAAACACTGCAACAACAGGTAGCAGCCCACTGAAATTTACCGAGCCGGAAACCAAGAGATCAATCGTGCCGCCACGTGTTCCACTGATAGCGGCCTGCGTGTTGCCCAACGAACTATCAGGAAATACTTTGACTTCCAGTGCGCCATTGGTCTTGGCCTTGAGCAGTTCGTTGAACCGCTGTCCGGCAATGAACTGGGAGTCAGAACGTGGCGCTTCGGAGGCAAACCGGAAAGTTGTTGGCGCCGCCTGA
>JAGTRY010000197.1 GCA_018262235.1 Pseudomonadota bacterium | reverse complement strand
TGCTTGAGGATGAAGCCGTTGATGAAATCCATGCCGTGAATCGACAGCGCCGCCGCATACCAGGGCACCGTGATCGCCAGTAGGATCACCCAGCCCAGCGGATCGAATACGCTCTTCAGCCAGTCGCGGAAGCGGCCGGCCGTCAGGCAATAGATCAGCGTCGTGGCGCCCGGCACCAGCAAGGCAATCGGCCCCTTGGTGAGCACGCCCAGCCCGATCCACACATAGCTGCGCAGGAGCGGTGCACGCTGGCCGGATTCCAGATGGCGCCAGCTATCCAGCAGGGCGAGTGCCAGCAGCATGTTGAGCAGCGCATCAGCCGTGGCGGCACGACCGATCACATGCACGCCCAGACTCGTTGCCGCAATGCCGCAGGCCAGAATGCCCGCCGTACGCCCGAAACGCTGCCAGGCAAACAGGCCGACGGCATAACACCAGCCCGAGGCGGCCAGAGCGGACGGCAGGCGGAAACTCCATTCACTGGGCCCGAACAACCACACGAACACGGCCTGGCACCAGTAGATCAGGATCGGCTTGTCAAAACGCGGCGCGCCGTTGAGCCAGGTTGACAGGAAGTCGTGGCGCACGAACATCTCGCGCGTGGCTTCCGAAAAAGCGCCTTCGTCCACGTCGAACAGCGGCGCGCCGCCGAGGTTCATCAGGAACAGGACGGCGGGCAGCAGGAAGAGCAGCCAGCGGACGTTGGTGGAAGGGGCGTAGCTGGTTTGATTCATTGCGTGCATCAAGCCTTATGCCAAGCCTCATCCGCCGTCAGATTGTCCGGATTGCGGACCTGATACAGCTTGCCGGCGCCGGATTCGAAATAGATGCGCGCGAGTGTTTCGCCCAGGATGCCGGAGAGGATGAACTGAACGGCCATGATGATCGAGAAGAAACCGACCATCAGCAGCGGACGGGTGCCGATGTTTTCATGGCCGATGAATTTGAGTACGGCCATGTAAGCGAGGATCAGGCTGCCGATGCCGCCAAGGATCAGGCCACAGCCACCGAAGAAGTGACCGGGCCGCGCCCGGAAACGCATGAAGAAGTACACCGAGATCAGGTCGAGGATCACGCGGAAGGTGCGCGAAATGCCGTATTTGGATTCACCGTGGATACGGGCATGGTGATTGACGACTTCCTCGGCGATGCGGCGCGGGGTGGTGACGGTGGCGAGCCAGGCCGGGATGAAGCGGTGCATCTCGCCATACAGGCGTACGTTCTTCAGCACGTTGGCGCGGAAGGCTTTGAGACTGCAGCCGTAGTCATTGAGTGTGACGCCGGTGATGCGGGCGATCAGGCGATTGGCGATACGCGAAGGAATCTTGCGCAGGAAAAGCCCGTCCTTGCGGTTCTTGCGCCAGCCCGCCACCATGTCCAGATCTTCGTTGAGCAGGCGCCCGACCATGCGTGGTATGTCTGTCGGGTCATTCTGCAGGTCACCATCCAGGGTGACGATGACCGAACCGCGCGCAGCGTCGATGCCAGCCTGCATGGCCGCGGTCTGGCGGAAGTTGCGCATCAGCTCGACGGTGCGCACGTGCGGGCCGAATTTGGCGCCGACACGACGCAGCTCATTGGGGGTGGCATCCGAACTGCCGTCATCGACGAGGATCAGTTCCCACGGATGCGCATAGCCGGCCAGGCCTTCATGCACGCGGGTGATCATCGGCTCGACGTTGTCGGCTTCGTTGTACATCGGGATGACGATGGACAGGGTGTGCGCGGGAATCTGGATGCTGCAGGGAATGATATCGCTCATGATGTGCGGGTCTCGGGTTTCAATACGGGTTGTGCGGCGGGCAAGAAGGCCAGCGCCAGACCACCTGCGGCAAGTGCACAGGCAATCACGAAGAGATGCAGGGCCAGGGCGGCATTGAGCCCCGTGGCAAAGGGAATTCCGTGTGGAGCAAGCAGGGCGGCTCCACCTGGCTCATAGGTGCCGAAACCGGCGACTCCCTGAATCGGCAGGATGGCGGCAAGCTCCACGCCCAGTGCGCCGGACAGGCCGGTCAACACGGATGTTTGCAGCAAGGCGCCGAGCAGCCAGGCTTGCGCGGCGAGTTTGACCGACCAGTTGGCAATGGTCCACAGCCAGGCACGGTAGTGATGACGGGTTGATTCGGCCAGGGCGGCGCGGATGCGGTGCACGATGCCGGCGAGCTTGCCCGGCAGCTTTTCGGCATTGCTTTCAATCTCGGGGTGGCGCGCGGCCCAGACCGGAATGGCCCAGGCGGCCATTACCACTGCGGCGATCCACAGGGCGCGCAGGGCCGGATGCAGGTTGGGCCAGACAAAGGCGGCCAGCGCCAGGACCACGAAGGCATCCTGGATGCGCAACCACAGCAGGGCGACGACGGCACGGGTACTTGGCACGCCGAACCAGCGGTTGAGCAACAAGGGAAAGGTGGCCTCGCCGCTGCGAAACGGCAGGATGTTGATCGAGGCATTGTGAAGCAGGGTCAGGCGCAGGATGGCAGCAAAGCGTGCGCCGGTGTCTTCCACGAATTCATCATGGACACGTGCGGCGCGCAGCAGGTAGCTGATGGCGAAAGCGATGATGGCAAGGCTCAGGTCAAGCAAGCGCACCCCGCGCAGGCTGCCTATGACCCCATTCCAGTGC
>JAGTRY010000035.1 GCA_018262235.1 Pseudomonadota bacterium | reverse complement strand
GCTCGGTCGCCCGTCGCCTGGATCATCCCCACATCATCAAGATCTTCGAGGCGGTCATTGAAGCGGACGAAGCCTATGTGGTGATGGAGTATTTTCCGGGTGGCTCGCTTGAGGATTACTGCAGCTACGAAAAGATGTTGCCCGTACACCGCACCACCAGCATCATTTTCAAGTGTTGCATGGCGCTGGATTACGCCTACCGTCAAGGCATCGTGCATCGTGACATCAAGCCGGCAAACATCCTGGTGGATGCCAATGACAATGTGAAGATCACAGACTTTGGCCTGGCTCTGAACGTCAACAAGAAAAGCGCCGAAGACTCGACTTTCATCATGGGCGTGGGGTCGCCAGCCTACATGTCGCCCGAGCAGATCAAGAACTACCCGCTGAATCAGAAGACCGATCTGTATTCGCTGGGTGTGGTGCTGTTCCATATGCTTACGGGGCGCTTGCCTTTCCGGGCCAAGAATCCTGCGCAGCTGGTCTACAAGATCATCAACATGGATCCTCCTTCGGCCAGCACGCTGAACCCGGATGTTCCCGAGCCGATGGATGCCGTCATCCGCAAAGCACTGGAAAAAGACCTCTACTCGCGCTACAAGAATGGCGCAGAGTTTGCCAAAGAGCTCTCCGGTATCCAGTTCAAGATCTTCGACGAAAACGATCGTGCGCCCGACAGTTCCCGGTTTGCCCAGATTCGTCGGCTGGCTTTTTTTACTGAATTTGAAGATGTGGAAATCTGGGAAATCGTGCGTTTTTCAGCCTGGCGTATCGCTGAGCCGATGACCCAGCTCATCCGCGAAGGCAATACCGACCAGCGCTTTGGCGTGTTGCTGGAAGGAGAGGTCGAGCTGTCGATGAATGATCGGGTGATATCGACTGCAGGGCCGGGGGCCTGCTTCGGCGAGACGGCTTATCTCGATAAGATCGATCACAAACAGACGGTCACAGTCGTTACGCGCACGTTTGTCCGTTATCTTGAAGTCACGCCTGCAGCCCTGGCGCTGGCTTCGGAAGAGTGTCTGGAGCATTTTCGGGATCGCTTGAGTACTGCTCTCGTCCAGCGCCTGACGCAGGCCGAAGCGCAGGTCGCGAAATCCGGCGTGGCGGCGATGCGCGCCCTCAACATCACCGCCTCCGGTATCGAGCTGCAGCTCGTTGACGATTGAGTCTGTTCAGACAACCAGATCGATTTGCTGCATCGTTCCGGCCACGCCGTCCTCGCTGAGGAAGATGCCGCTGGTGCGGACCGAACCTGCGGTTTCACCCGCGACCTTGAGGCTGAAGGCTGTACTGAGGTGATCCAGCGAAATGGCGCCGATATTGGCTTTCTTCAGACTTTGACTGCTTTCATCGGGGCGCCAGACCTTCAATTGATTGAAGACCGGATCGTTTTCGTCAATCCAGCCGTTGCCATCCTGATCGAACGCGCTTAATTCCTTGAAGCCGTCCCCACTGGTCGGGCCGAACAGCTCACTGCCATCGTCGATCCGGCCGTTACCATTCTTGTCCAGTGCCAGAAAGGCGCTGCCCGTTGCCAGGCGGGAGATGCGCTCGGTCTTTCCATCCACATTCAAATCAAAGCTGAATTCTCCGGCGTCCAGGCGTACCTGGTCCGTTGCAAGATTCAATACCAGCGGGTCCTTGGCCTTGGGGGCGTTGCCGATTTCGATGACGGTGCTGCTTTCCTGGCGTTCATAGCGCTGCATGAGTAGATCCAGCGAGAATCCGATTGCACGTCCATCTGCTGTCGTGACCTGCCCGCTGGCGCTGTAACGGGTTTGTTCCGATTCCTCATGCACGCTGCTGCTGACCAGGCGCACAGACCAGACTGGCACATTGTTCGTGGAAGTGGTTTCGGTCGTGGTGCTGGCCTGTGACGTGCTGAATGTTTGTCCCAAGTCCGCAGTGTTGAAGCGTTTCACGTGGCGGCCCGTCATGGCTTCGATGATTGCGATCAGCAACTGCAGGCGTGGATCCAGATCGTTTTCCGAGTTCGTGCTGTCAAGTGCCTCGGCTTGCTGTGCTGACAGTCCCGCTTCGGAAATCTCTGTCTGGGTAGCTGGTATAACGACAGTCTCCGGCACAGTGAAGGTCATGCTGGTTTCGGACTGGTGGCGCGTAGATTGCCACGTCCGAGTGCTGCTCTCTGAATGGAGGGTGGATTGGTCGATTTTCATGCGTTTCTCCTGTAGCCCTTGAAGTGCGGCCGTTTGTGAGAGAGTTACCGACCGTCGGAGAAAGAGCTTGAATTCCTGATGGGGGGACGCCCCCTTCACGGGCAGCTGCGCATGTGCCGTGCAAAGGCGTTACCATCTCGGCATTCCTGCCTAACCGTGGAGGCTCTCATGCCGGGTTTATTCGTTGTCATCGCGTTGTTGGTGTTTGTGGTCGTCACCCTGGCCAAGGGGGTACGTATCGTGCCGCAGGGCGATGAGTGGGTCGTGGAACGGCTGGGGAAATATCTGACCACCCTGACGCCAGGGATGAGTGTCCTGATCCCGTATCTGGACCGGGTGGCTTACAAGGTCACCACCAAGGACATCATCCTGGATGTGCAGGAGCAGGAAGTCATCACGCGTGACAATGCGGTGATCCTCACCAATGCCATTGCTTTCATCAAGGTTACCGATCCGGTCCGTGCCGTCTACGGCATCACCAACTTTCAGGAAGCCATCCGCAATCTGGTCATGACGACACTACGGTCGATTGTTGGCGAGATGGAACTCGATGAAGCGCTGTCTTCGCGGGACCGGATCAAGGCGCGCCTACGTGAAAGCATTTCGGATGAAGCGCTGGATTGGGGGATCAGCATCAAGACTGTCGAGATCCAGGACATCAAACCGACCGAATCCATGCAACGCGCCATGGAATTGCAGGCTGCCGCAGAGCGTGAACGCAAAGCTGTCGTGACGCGCGCGGAAGGCAGCAAGCAAGCGGCCATTCTGGAGGCGGAGGCCCGGCTGGAATCTTCCAAGCGCGATGCGAACGCGCAGGTTGCATTGGCTACTTCATCCGCCGAGGCTATCCGCCGTGTGGCAGATGCCATCGGGGAAAAGAGCACGCCGATGATGTTCATCCTGGGGGAAAAGTACATTACCGCGATGGAAAGACTGGCTGCGTCCGAAAACGCCAAGATGGTCGTTCTGCCTGCTGATTTGCAGGAAGTCATCAAGCGTTTCGTCGGGGCGCGGTCTTAAAGCAAAGTGCCGATTTGCTCCTTGTGTGACTGCAGCACAAGGAGCAAAAACGTGCTTGACGATTATTCGCGAGGCTCCCACGCCGGAGCGTGCAGCCGGAATGTGATTGCCGCCAGGCGCAGGCCAGCTGCGGCAAGAAAGCCTGCAATGGCGGTCTCGCCGCTGCTGAATCCTGTGGCGTGCAGGGCCACAACGGCACCGGCGCCAGCTGCGGCAGCAATGGCGTAGAGCTCTCCTGGCAGGAAAATCAGGGGAATGTCATTGCACAGGATGTCTCGCAGAACGCCTCCTGCAACGCCGGTGATCACACCCATCAAACCAGCAACCAGCCAGGACGTATCGGCAGCCAAGGCAATCTGAGTACCGGAAACGGTAAACAGGGCCAAGCCCAACGCATCGGGAATCAGGAACAGCCGTGCCGGGAATTTGATGATGCGCAGCAGGAAGAAGGCAGCCAGTGCCGCCCCCAATGCTGCCAGCATGTAAGTCTGGTCGCTGATCCAGAATACCTGTCGTCCGATCAGGAGATCCCGTACGGTACCACCTCCGGCTGCCGTAGCGAGTCCCACCGCGCAGGCGCCGACCACGTCCATTCCTTTGCGGCCGGCTTCCAGTACGCCGGTAATTGCGTACAAGGCTACCCCGGCAAGCATGATCCAGTAGAGCAGGGTGGCGCTATTCACGATGGCGGCCTCAGCGTGTTTTGTCGCGCATCAGGCGCTGCTTTTCACGATCCCAGTCGCGCTGCTTTTCCGTTTCACGTTTGTCGAACTGCTTCTTGCCCTTGGCCAGACCGATTTCAATCTTGATACGCCCCTTGCTGTAATGCATATCCAGAGGAATCAACGTGAATCCCGCACGTTCAACCTTGCCGATCAGCTTCTCGATTTCACCGGCATGCAGCAAGAGTTTGCGGGTTCGCACGGGATCCGGCTTGATATGTGTCGAAGCCGCCAGCAAGGGGCTGATGTGCATGCCGATGATGAATAGCTCGGCGCCCCGGATCAGGACATAGGCTTCCTTGATCTGCGCCCGCCCGGCCCGGATCGCTTTGACTTCCCAGCCTTCCAGCACGAGTCCGGCCTCGAAACGCTCTTCGATGAAATAGTCGTGGAAGGCCTTGCGATTGTCGATGATGCTCATATCGGGTGGTGTCAATGGCCGCTGTCGGGCCCGAATCCGCTAGAATCCGTCATTCTAGCAGCGCCGCACCGGGCGGCTTCATCTGGCATGGCTGAAATCCGCAAGTCCGTCCTTATCGAACATTCCGCAGACGAAATGTACCGGCTGGTCGAGCATGTCGAAGACTATCCTGCATTCCTGCCTTGGTGTGGCGGTGGCGAGGTGGTCGAACGCACTGAACGCTCGATGCTGGCGACACTTCACGTGAATTACCACGGGATCAAGACGAAGTTTTCGACTTCCAATCTTAACGAGCCGGGGCGCAGCATCCAGATGCGCTTGCATGACGGTCCCTTTCGCGTGCTGCAGGGAGAATGGCAATTCACCCCGTTGACTGAAAACGCCTGCAAGGTGGCGTTCCAGTTGCATTACGAGTTTTCAAGTCCCTTGCTGGGTAAAGTCCTGGGGCCTGTTTTCAATCATATTGTCAGTACGTTTGTCGAAGCATTTGTCAGGCGTGCCGACCAAATCAATAGAGAGAGAAGCCGCTATGAGTGAGCAAATCAGCGTGGAGGTGTGTTATGCCTTGCCGGAGCGTCAAGAACTCGTCAAAGTGAAGCTGCCCTCCAATGCTTCGGTACAGCAGGCTCTGGAGGCATCCGGCTTGCTGGGGAAGTTTCCCGAAATCAGTCTGGAACAGGGTAAGTTCGGTGTTTATGGCAAGCTTGTACGTCTGGATACGAGCCTGCATGATCAAGATCGTGTCGAGATCTACCGGGCACTGATTGCCGACCCGAAGGAAGTTCGGCGCAAACGTGCCGAAGAGGGGAAAGTGATGAAAAAGGGCGGGGGCGATCTATAGGGTGCAGTAGTCATGAAAAGGCCGCTTCAGGCGCGGCGCTTTCATGACTTGTCGGGCTAAGGCTTATTTGCAGTCTTTGGCAATCCGGTTGCGGATGTCGTCAGCTTCGCTTTTAACTTGCCCCTCGGACAGGTAGTTGCGTTCGCCATTTGTATCTGGTTTTGAGAAACGTCCCCCGCGCTCGAGCATGGCCAGATTACTGCGCAGACTGCTGCAGTATTTGTCCTTCTCTGCCTTGGCTTCCTTGTCCTTCTTGGCTTTGGTCTCGGCTTCCGATTGTTCGGCGCGGCGCTGCTTGAAGTCGCGATCTTGCTCTTCCCAGCTTTTGGGCCCTGAAGCTTTGGCGTCCTTGGGGGCGGATGCACTGGATCCAGGTGCGGGTGTATTGCGTGCCTGATCGGTGTCTGCGGGCACGATATTGCCGCGTACCGGCTTGGCATCCGTACCAACCGGGGCTTGATCGGCAAAATGGGTGCGGCCGTTGGCGTCTTTCCAGGTGTAGATCTCTCCGTTCGCCATCAGCGGAACGGCGCACGCCAACAAGGGAATGAGGGATCTGAAAGCTAATTTGAAGACCATGAAAACTCCTTTTGTTTCCTCGAAGTGCAGAGCCGGATTCACGGCGCCGCTCTCCACCTGTATAATGCCGATTTGCCGGTAAGGATTATAGACATGCGTTTGATCCAGAAGGCGCTGACGTTCGATGACATTCTGCTGGTTCCAGCTCATTCCAACGTTCTTCCGCGTGACGTCAGCCTCGCAACGCGCTTGACGCGCAATATCACTCTGAACATCCCCTTGGTATCCGCCGCCATGGATACCGTCACCGAATCTCGTCTGGCTATTGCGCTGGCACAAGAAGGTGGCATAGGCATTGTTCACAAGAACCTTACTCCCAAGCAGCAAGCTCAGGAAGTAGCCAAAGTCAAACGGTTCGAATCCGGGGTTCTGCGTGACCCGATCACGATTCCGCCGACGCTGACTGTCCGTGAAGTAACTGCGCTGACACGTCTGCACAAGATTTCCGGGCTGCCTGTGGTTGATGGGCGCAAGGTGGTCGGGATTGTGACCAACCGCGATTTGCGTTTTGAAGTCAATCTTGACCAACCTGTCTCTTCCATCATGACGCCTCGCGAACGTCTGATCACGGTCCAGGAGGGGGCTACGCTGGATGAAGCCAAAGCCCTAATGCACAGGAATCGTTTGGAACGCGTACTGGTACTCAAGGAAAACGGCGAACTCTACGGTTTGATTACCGTGAAGGATATCCAGAAAGCAACCGAACATCCGCTCGCGGCCAAGGATGCTCAAGGGCGTCTGCGGGTTGGGGCTGCAGTAGGCGTTGGTGAAGGTACTGAAGAACGTTGCGAACTGCTCGCTGAAGCCGGTGTGGATGTCATAGTGGTGGATACGGCCCATGGTCACTCGCAAGGCGTGCTGAATCGCGTGAACTGGGTGAAGAAAAACTTCCCGCAAGTCGACGTGATTGGCGGCAATATCGCGACCGCAGCTGCGGCGCTGGCGCTGGTGGATGCAGGTGCTGATGCGGTCAAAGTCGGGATTGGTCCGGGCTCGATCTGCACCACGCGTATCGTGGCCGGTGTCGGCGTGCCGCAGATCACGGCCATCGACAACGTAGCCACCGCATTGGCGGCGCAGGGCATTCCGTTCATTGCCGATGGGGGGATCCGCTACTCGGGCGACATTTCCAAAGCGATCGCCGCAGGCGCCAATTGCGTCATGCTGGGGGGGTTGTTTGCCGGAACCGAAGAAGCGCCGGGTGAAACCGTACTGTTCCAAGGGCGCTCCTACAAGTCCTATCGTGGCATGGGTTCACTAGGGGCCATGCAGCAAGGTTCCGCGGATCGCTACTTCCAGGAAAATGACAGTGGCAGTGCTGAAAAACTGGTTCCGGAAGGCATTGAGGGCCGTGTGGCATACAAAGGCCCTGTCGGTGCGGTAATCCATCAGTTGATGGGGGGCTTGCGTTCCTCCATGGGCTATGTGGGCTGCAGCAGTATCGAAGAGATGCGTGCGCGTGCCGAGTTTGTTGAAATCACTTCGGCAGGTATCCGTGAATCGCATGTGCATGACGTGCAGATCACCAAGGAAGCGCCGAATTACCAACACGCTGATTGAGTTGCAGATCGCCATCAGGCGATCTGCACTCAGCCTCTGAGGACCTCTATTTGATGAACACTTCTGCACCGGCTCCTGATCAGGCATCCAAGGGCCGCGCTGCGGGAATTGGTTTCATCATGATCACGGTGCTGATCGACATGGTGTCGATCGGCCTGATCATTCCAGTCTTGCCTGCGTTGGTGGGGAGCTTTACCGATAGCCCGGCCCATCAAGCTACGTGGTTTGGCATCGTGGTGTTTGCGTTTGGCCTTGCCAATTTCATCGGCTCTCCCATCCTGGGCGCGTTATCGGATCGGTATGGGCGGCGCCCGGTCCTTCTTCTGGGCTTTTGTGGCCTGGCGCTGAATTTCTTCGCGACGGCGTTGGCCGGCTCACTGGCCATGCTGATTGGTGTGCGCTTGATTGGCGGCGCAATGCAGGCCAATGCAGCGGTGGCGAATGCCTATGTTGCAGACATCACACCGCCGGAACAACGTGCACGTCGTTTCGGAATGTTGGGGGCCATGTTCGGTCTGGGCTTCATTCTCGGCCCCGTAATGGGGGGCATCTTTGGCGCGATCAATCTGCGTCTGCCGTTCTTCATCGCTGGTGGGCTGTCCATCGCCAACTGGCTGTACGGGTATTTTGTGCTACCCGAATCCTTGCCGGTCGAGCGGCGACGTCCGATTCAGTGGACTGCGCTCAATCCTGTGTCCTCTCTGCGCAAGCTGGCGCAGCTCAAAGGCGTTGGGGTATTGGTTGCTGTCGTCGCGCTGGGATCGCTGGCGCAATTCATCCTGCATACATCATGGGTGCTGTATACAACGTTCCGGTTTGGCTGGGGTCCTGGTCAAAATGGCTGGTCGCTCTGTACTGTCGGGATCATGTCGGTGCTCGTTCAGGGCTTCCTGCTCAAGCATTTCCTGCGCTGGTTCGGGGCCCGCAAGTTTGCCGTGATAGGACTGCTGTCGGGTTCTCTTGCCTATCTGCTCTGGGGGCTGGCGACCGAGGGCTGGATGATGTATGCCGTGATTGTTTGCAACCTGTTTGCCTTCGGTTCAACCGCAGCGATCCAGAGCCTGATTTCGAATTCGGCCGAAGCGCATAACCAGGGCCAGACGATGGGTGCTGTATCGTCCCTGAACAGCCTGATGGCGGTCATCGCGCCCTTGCTGAGTACGCCTCTGCTTGCGACGGTTTCGCACCTGCCTGCCCATGACTGGCGGGTAGGGATGCCACTCTATTTTTGTGCCATTCTGCAAGGGCTGGCTGCGCTGCTGGCCGTGCGCTACCTGCGCTCCCACCGTGCGCAGCAGGCTGCTGCAGCTTCCATTCCTGTTTCTGACTCCGCCTCACACTGAGCCATCATGCAAGACAAAATCCTGATCCTCGATTTCGGTTCTCAAGTATCCCAACTGATCGCTCGTCGTGTTCGCGAAGCGCATGTGTATTGCGAATTGCATTCCTTCGATGTGTCGATTGATTTCATCCGAGCGTTCAATCCTGCAGGGATCATCCTGTCCGGAGGTCCGAATTCGGTGTATGAGAGCGATTATCAAGCGGATCCGAAACTCTTCGAACTCGGCATTCCTGTGCTCGGAATTTGCTACGGCATGCAATGGATGGCTCAAGCCTTGGGCGGCAAGGTAGAAGCCGGCAAGGTACGTGAGTTCGGCTTTGCAGAAATCCAGGCCCATGGCAGCGTGTTTTTTGATGGTCTGGAAGATCGTGTTGGCGACGCTGGCGAGAATTTCTTTGAAGTATGGATGAGTCACGGTGACAAAGTGACCGAGATGCCGGCTGGTTTCAAGCTGATTGCCAGCAACGAAGCCTGTCCGCTGGCGGCCATGGCCGATGAAGCGCGCGGTTTCTATGCAGTGCAATTCCATCCGGAGGTGACGCATACCCTTAAAGGGCGCGACATGCTCAATCGTTTCGTATTGCAGATCTGCAAGGCGGAACCCTCCTGGACCATGCCGAACTATATCGACCAGGCCGTGGCAAAGATCCGCGAGCAGGTCGGTAGTGACGAAGTGATTCTTGGCTTGTCCGGGGGTGTCGACTCTTCTGTTGCGGCGGCGCTGATCCATCGAGCCATCGGCGACCAACTCACGTGTGTGTTCGTCGATAACGGCCTGCTGCGCCTCAATGAAGGCGAACAGGTCATGAACATCTTCAACAAGCATCTTGGCGTGAAGGTGATCCATGTCGATGCTACAGCCCAGTTCATGGGGCATCTGGCTGGCGTCACGGATCCCGAAGCCAAGCGCAAGATCATCGGCCGTGAATTCGTCGAGGTCTTCCAGGCCGAGTCCGCCAAGCTGCCCAGCGCAAAGTGGCTGGCGCAAGGCACGATCTATCCTGATGTGATCGAGTCTGCAGGCGCGAAGACCAAGAAGGCGCACACCATCAAGAGCCACCATAACGTGGGTGGTTTGCCCGATACACTGAAGCTGAGTCTGCTTGAGCCGCTGCGCGAGCTCTTCAAGGACGAAGTACGCGAGCTGGGCGTCGCGCTTGGCCTGCCGCATGAGATGGTCTATCGCCATCCTTTCCCCGGCCCGGGTCTCGGTGTGCGGGTACTGGGCGAAGTGAAGAAGGAATATTGCGATCTGCTGCGTCGTGCTGATGCCATCTTCATCGACGAACTGCGAGCCTTCGATTGGTACGACAAGACCAGCCAGGCCTTTGCCGTGTTTCTGCCGGTCAAGAGTGTTGGCGTGATGGGGGATGGTCGGACCTATGAATACGTCGTCGCATTGCGTGCAGTGTGCACGTCTGACTTCATGACTGCTAAATGGGCCGAGCTGCCTTATGAGCTGCTGGGCAAAGTCAGTAACCGCATCATCAATGAAGTTCGCGGCATCAATCGGGTCGTCTATGACGTATCGGGCAAGCCGCCAGCAACCATCGAGTGGGAGTGAACGGCTGAATGCTTTGGGCTTGGTTGTGGCCACTTGCTACGGGTTGTAATGTTAGCTTGCCACACCTAGCCAGAACCGTTCCGCTTTGTTTCACCTCATTCCGTGACTGTTTCAAGGAGTTGCGATGGCCGTTGCGCGTCTGATCGCGAAAGTTTTGCCTGGTGCTTTGCTGGGCTTTGCGCAGCGGCTGCGCTTTCCGCATCTTTTCCTGCTGATACTGGTGGTGTTTGCAGTTGATCTGCTTTTGCCTGATTTCATTCCTTTCATCGACGAGATCCTGTTGGGCATGCTGACGCTGCTGCTTGCTGCCTGGGAACAGCGCAAGGAGCCAAAATGAGCGAACGTGACGAGCTTTTCATGCGTGAAGCGCTGGCATTGGCGCGTGAGGCGGGCTCGCTGGACGAAGTTCCGGTGGGGGCGGTAGTCGTGCTGGATGGCCAGATCGTCGGACGTGGTTTCAACCATCCGATTGGACGTCATGATCCGACGGCTCATGCCGAAATCATGGCCTTGCGCGATGCGGCAAGAAATCTTGCCAATTACCGTCTGCCGGGTTGTGAGCTGTATGTGACCCTGGAGCCCTGTGCAATGTGTTCCGGCGCCATTTTTCATGCACGCGTGGCGCGGGTGGTTTATGGCGCGCGTGATCCGAAGACGGGCGTCGCGGGGAGCGTCTTTGATCTCTACGCACAGGAACGCCTGAATCACCACGCCAGTATCGAAGGCGGGATTCTTGCCGAGGAATGTGGCGAATTGCTTTCGGCATTTTTTGCGGCCAAGCGTCAACGTGTCATGACGGCTTGAAGGAGAAGCTCGGTGGAGATCCGGATCAGTCTTGCCATGCAGCAAATGGCGCTTTACGACGATGACACGCTGATCCGCAGATATGCCATATCGACAGCTGCCTTGGGCGCTGGCGAGCAAACCGGCAGTTATCAGACGCCGCGGGGCCGCCACATCATTCGCGCCAAGATCGGTGCGGGTCTGCCCTGCGGTGCAGTGTTCAAAGCACGCCGTCCGACGGGCGAAATCTGGACGCCAGCACTGCATGCCCAGCAGCCCGGACGGGACTGGATACTCAGTCGCATCCTGTGGCTCTCTGGCTGCGAGGTGGGCTGCAACCGGTTGGGGCAAGTCGACACGATGCGCCGCTACATCTATATCCACGGTACGCCGGATGGCGAAGTGATGGGCGTGGCGGCATCACATGGGTGCATTCGCATGCGCAATCATGAGGTGATCGAGTTATTCGGATTGGTGCCGGTGCGCACGACAGTCGTGATTGAAGCCTGAACCGCTTGGGTGGATGAGGCCTCACCCCTTCAGTTTGCCTTGCCGCAAGATCAATCCACCGTGTAAGGCAGGGAGCCAAGCGTCAACCGTGGGCCATCAGGTATCCCCAAGTGAACCTCACCGGCATTGAAAGCGGATATCTGCATGACGACGAGCAGATCGAAGCCTCCCTCTGGGGATTCGACGGCACTCACCAACTTTCCGCAGGATTGCACCCCGAATTCAGGGGCATAGACATCCATTCCGACCTGTACCGCATCGATGCCTGCCACATGCGCTCGGAACATGCGTTTCTTGAGCTTGCCGAGATATTGCGTGCGGGCGACGATTTCCTGCCCGGGATAGCATCCCTTCTGAAAATTCACGCCTCCCAGCAATTCAAAATTCAGCATCTGGGCTACGAATTCATCCTGGATTTGTGCGGTCACCAGGGGGAGCCCGGCTTGAATGTCCAGCCAACGCCATGCAGTGGTACCCGCGGGTTGAATTCCTGCAGCAAGCAAGCGTGGCCAGAGTTTGATGGCGGTCTCAACGTTGCAATCGAGAACATAACGGTTGTTGTCGAGATGGATCACATGGCTATCCGTTTCATCAGACCCCTGAGCCACGTTCAGTATGGCGGCTGGAGCGTTCAGTCCGCTTGCGACAAGTGCCGCAGATGCTTGGGGCCCTGCCAAACCAAGCAACACACGATCTGTCCCTGCATCATCAAGTTTTACCTTGGCACGCAAGACGTACATTCTGAGCTTCTTGAGGATTGCCGCATGCAGATCCGCCGAAAGCATCAGGTGGTACCCGCCTGTCGCGTGCCAAATCACAAAGTTGGCCAGCATGCGGCCTTTCGGACTGTTCAGGCTGTTGTGCTGGGCTCGATCGGTAGCGAGTTTCTTGATGTCGTTGGAGCCCATGTTGTGGAGAAAGGTGACGACATCTTCACCTGTAGCCCGGATCAATCCGAGATGTGTGAGAGGAACGAGAAGGGTTGAATCTGTAGCCAGCGCTGTTTCTTCACGTGGGGTTCGAAAATGGATCTGATCAGGCAGGGCGGCATCGATGAGAGCGCCGTGCTGCAGCAGGAATTCGGTCCAGGAAGTGCTCATGTTGTGGGTCCTGTCGAGGGGGCGGTTGTTTCCGCTATTATAGGGCGCCGCCGGTCCAGCCCGGCTCCTTCCCTGATTTGTCTTGTCGATGCTGCGTACGCTTACACGCCTGTTCAAACTGAGTGCTCTCCTTGCGGTTTTGCTGGTGGCCACCTGCGCCTGGTATGCCACGCAACCCCTTGCGATGCGACAGTCCGTTGTGGATTTTGAAATCCTGCCGGGGGAATCTATGAAGCAGATTGCGCGTCAGGTAGCCGATGCAGGGGTTGAGGTGTGGCCACCTGCGCTGACCTGGCTTGCGCGTCTGAGTGGTCATTCCATTCACATCAAAGCCGGCAGTTATCGTCTGGACAAACCAATCACTGCTTGGGAACTGGTGTCGCTGATGTCGACCGGCGCAAATGCCTATGCGGAAGTGGCATTCATAGAAGGCTGGAATTTTGCGCGTTTGCGCGCCGTCTTGAAGGCTCACCCGGATGTCACGCACGACAGTGATGGGCTGAGCGATGCGGAAATCATGGCCCGTTTGGGGCTGCCCGATGCGTTGCCTGAAGGGATGTTTGCGCCGGATACCTATAGCTTTTCGCGTGGCAGCAGCGATCTGGATTTGCTGCGGCGGGCTCAGCAACGCATGCAGCAGGTCTTGCAACGGGAATGGGCTGTACGTGCGCAGGGCTTGCCTCTTAAAACGCCTTATGAAGCCTTGATTCTCGCTTCCATTGTCGAAAAGGAAACGGGTAAAGCGCAAGACCGGGCAAGGATTGCTGGGGTTTTCATCAATCGCTTGCGTATCGGCATGCCTTTGCAGAGCGACCCGACAGTCATCTACGGCGCGGGGGCCGGATTTGATGGCAATCTGCGCAAACGTGACTTGTTGCACGACACGCCGTTCAATTCTTACACGCGCGCTGGCTTGCCACCCACGCCGATTGCCATGCCTGGTCCTGCGGCATTGCAGGCAACCCTGAATCCGGCTGGAGGCAAGGATTTGTATTTTGTCGCTCGAGGGGATGGCAGCAGTGAATTTTCGCGCACACTCGAAGAGCATAATCGCGCCGTAATGCGCTTTCAGAAAGCAGGAAAGAAATGATTCAACCCGGGCGCTTCATCACGTTTGAAGGCATTGATGGTGCGGGTAAAAGCACCCAGATTGCGGCAAGTATTGACTGGGTACGGGCGCACGGCCATGAGGTAGTGCAATCCCGAGAGCCGGGCGGAACAGCCTTGGGTGAGAAGTTGCGCGCGTTGCTACTGCATGAATCCATGCATCTTGAGACAGAGGCCTTGCTCATGTTTGCCGCACGCCGTGAGCATCTCGCAGAAATTATTGAGCCTGCCCTCGCACGAGGCGCCTGGGTTGTCTGTGATCGTTTCAGTGATGCGACTTTTGCGTATCAGTCTGGTGGGCGCGGGTTGGCCGAAGCTAAATTTCGTGCATTGGAAGATTGGGTTCATCCGGATCTTCAACCGGATCTGACCTTTTTGTTTGATCTGCCACCTGCTATCGCTGCGCAGCGTCTGGCAAGTGGTCGCGAGCAGGCCGACCGTTTTGAACGTGAGCAGCGCGATTTTTTTGAACGGGTGCGTAACGCATACTTGCAGCGCGCCCGCAGCAGCAATGGACGCATCGCCGTGATCGATTCGGCACGCGATCCTCAAGCGATCTGCGCCGATGTGCTGGAATGCCTGGAGCAGCGCTTCTCATGAGTACTGGAGTGAATGGCCTTGAGCAGATTCCCGACTGGTTGCTACCGCTGTGGGAAGATTTGCGTGGACGCGACGCTCGCTTGCCACACGCCCTGCTGTTTTGTGGTCCCGAAGGAAGTGGCAAGCGGCTGTTTGCCGAGCACTTGGCGCATGCGCTCTTGTGCCAAGCGCCTGATGCGCAGGGCTTTGCTTGCGGTCAATGCCCGGACTGTACCTGGATAGCGTCCGGCAATCATCCCGATTTTTTTACGCTGGTTCCTGCTGCCGATGAAGTTTCAAGTGAAGAGGGCGACGAAAACACCGAGACCGCGAAGAAAGAAAAAGCAAAATCCACCCAGATCGTGATCGATCAGGTCCGCAGCCTGCAGGCATCACTTGAAGTTGGTGCGGTGGGGCATGCAGGGGGGCGCAGACTGGTGATCATTGATCCGGCGGAAGCCATGAATGCTGCGGCAGCCAATGCGTTGCTCAAAGCGCTGGAAGAGCCCAATGGCAATACGGTGTACCTGCTATTGAGCAATGCGCCGCGTCGTTTGTTGCCAACGATTCGCAGCCGTTGTCAGGTGCTTGATTTTCCGCGTCCGGGTCTGGAGCAGGCCGCAAACTGGATGAAACGCCAAGGCATAAGCAATCCGGCTTTGTTGGGTTTTGCCAGCGGTTTGCCGCTTGCCGCGCGTACCTATGCAAACGGCGTTCTTGCCGACGCACGCAAAAACTTTGCGAACGATCTGACTAACCTGACTACAAAAGATCCGCTCAAACTTGCGGCTGAGTGGGAAGCTCGCCTCAAGGCCAAAGGCGCGCAAGAAGCCGGGTTTGTCTTGCCAACGCTTATCAACTGGCTGCAGCGTTGGCTCAGTGATGGCGCTCGTGTCGCGGAAGGGCGTGCCCCCAGATTCTTTGCTGATTACGCCGCAGAGCTCGGCAAGCAATCGCAAGGGCACGGGGAGGCTTGGCTTGCCGCTTATCGTGATATCGAGTCCCACCGTCGAATGGCGAACCATCCGCTGAACCAGCGACTGTTTCTCGAAGAGCTTTTGCTCACGGTATTCCGCCGCATCGCCGTACGTTGAAATGTCGTATTTCCCCAACTTAATGAACGGCATGCAGGCAGTTTGAGCAAGAAAGCAGGAACTCCACTACATAGCCGCTTGACCAATCAAATTCGACTTGTTATAAAACTTTCCGCAGGCAACGCTGGTCATGGTTGTGCTTGATGCCGCGTTGAAGCTTGATTGCACCGCATTCGTCTATTCAAGGCTGGATAACACTGAGGGGGTTGTTGTGAACAAATCCGAACTGGTTGAAGTTATCGCGAAGCAAGCAGAAATTTCCAAGGCCGCAGCAGGCCGTGCGCTGGATGCTACGGTTGCTGCCATCAAGCAGTCGCTGAAAAAGAATAATGACGTTACGCTGGTTGGTTTTGGCACCTTCTCGGTTGGCAAGCGTGCTGCACGTAATGGCCGCAATCCGCGTACCGGCGCTACGATCAAGATCAAATCCGCCAAGGTTCCAAAATTTCGCCCTGGCAAAGCTTTGAAAGATGCGGTAAACTAGCCGGCTTTTCCGGGCGCTGTAGGCGCTCTGGTTGGGGGTGCTTAGCTCAGTTGGTAGAGCGTCGCCCTTACAAGGCGAATGTCGGCGGTTCGAGCCCGTCAGCACCCACCAGAGTTCTGCAATTTGCCTGGCACTAGGGGAGTGGTAGTTCAGTCGGTTAGAATACCGGCCTGTCACGCCGGGGGTCGCGGGTTCGAGTCCCGTCCACTCCGCCAGAATGCAAAAAGGCGAACGCAAGTTCGCCTTTTTCATATGTGAAATCTTCAATACTGGTCGCTCATCATGTTTGATGCCGTTCGCAACAATCCGAAATTTGTCCAGATCTTTCTGCTTGTCATTTCTTTGCCTTTTGCCCTTTTTGGCATCGACTCATATTTCCGCGATGGCGGTGGTAGCAAAGAAGTTGCCGCGCGTGTCGGTTCAGTAGATATCGTCAATCAGCAAGTAGAGTACGCATCGCGTGAACAGGAGAACGTGCTGCGTGAGCAGATGGGAGATTCTTTTGACCGCGCCATTCTTGATACGCCAGAGTTCCGAGCCAGCGTACTGGATCGGTTGATCAATGAAACGGCAATCAAAACAACCATCCGCCAAAGCAAGATGATTGTTCCGGACAGCATGGTTCAGGACTACATCAAATCGCGGCCGGAATTTCAGGAAAACGGGCAGTTCTCTTTGAGTCTTTACGACTCTGTCATTTCGACTCAAGGCAAGACGCGGGACGGATTCCAGCAACAGGTGCGAGAAGGTCTCGCCCAGAATCAATTGCTCGCGCCTATCGTCCAGTCTGCCGTCACGCCGCAGGCGACTGCCGCACGCTGGATCGCTCTGGACAATGAAGAGCGCACGATTTCGGAATTCGTATTCGATGCGAAAAATTTCCTTGCAGAAGTAAAACTCCCGGCTGATGCAGCGAAAAAGTATTACGAAAGCAATCCTTCGCTCTTCAAGACGCCCGAACAAGTGAAGCTTGAATACACGGTGATGAGCGTTGCGGATATCGCGAAACAAATTCAGGTGAGCGATGAGGATGCGCGGAATTGGTACAACGAAAACATCAAGACTTTCGAGCAAGCTGAAGAGCGTCGTGCCAGCCATATTCTGGTGCAGGTTGATGCCAAGGCCAAACCAGAAGTGAAGGCTGCCGCACGCAAGAAAGCTGAAGAACTGCTGGCAAAAGTGAAAGCATCTCCGGCCAAGTTTGCGTTGATTGCCAAAGAAAGCTCGGATGACAAGGCTTCGGCTGAAAAGGGCGGGGATTTGGGGTTTTTTGCGCGCGGAGCGATGGTCAAATCCTTTGAAGACGCTGCCTTTACGCTGAAAGACAAGGAAATCTCCGGATTGGTCGAGTCCGAATTCGGCTACCACATCATCATGTTGACGGATGTGCGTGGAGGCAAGACCAAGAGCTTTGAGGAAGTCAAGGCGGAAGCGCTTGATAATGCACGCAAGCAGGCTGCGGCCAAACGCTTTGCTGAGCTCGCCGATCAATTCGGCAATCTGGTGTATGAGCAGCCCGATTCGCTCAAGCCGGCTGCCGAGAAGTTTTCCCTCAAGTTGATCCAGACGGACTGGTTGCCACGTAATGCATTGCCCGCTGGCGTCTTGCAAAACCTCAAGCTGCAGGCTGCTTTGTTTTCTGCCGAATCGCTGAGTACACGTCGTAACACCGAAGCGGTGGATGTGGGGGATGGGCAGCTTGCGGCGGCGCGCGTACTGGAATTCAAACCTGCCAGTGTGAAACCGTTTGAGCAGGTTAGTGCCGAAGTGGAAACAGTGGTCAAGAACGAAGAAGCAGCAAAGATTGCCAAGGCGCGTGGTGAAGAAGCGTTGAGCAAATTGAAGGCTGGTGATGTCCTTGCTACGGCTCCTGCATGGAGTGCAAGCCGTACTGTGAAGCGTTCCAACCAGGATCTGACGCCTGCAGCGCGCGTGGCTGTGTTTTCTGCCAAGACAGACAAGCTGCCCGCGTTCCAAGGCGTGACGCGTGATCAGGGTTACGTGATCTACCGGATTGAATCGGTAAATACTCCCAAGCTGGCCGATGATGTCGCCAAACTCAAGAGCATCAGCGAGCGCTATGCAATGGCTCTGGGCGAAGAGGATTTGCGCGCATACATCAGTGGTGTGCGTGCTCGCCTCGGGGTCAAGATCACCCCGCCGAAGAAATAGTTTTTACGCGTGATTGTTTGCACGGGCGCAGGATCGAAAGATCCTGCGCCCGTTTTCACTTGGCGTGCTCAATCGTCTGGTTGAGCAAGGTTGCCAGGAGGAGAAATGATGAAACGGGCAGGGTCCATTGATTCGGCCAATTCACGTTCCACAGGCAAAGGTTCGTGACACATCTGGGCGGCTAATAATTCGCCACACAAGCTGGACCAGACCAGTCCTCGGGAACCGAAACCGGTAATCAGCCACAGACCCTCCTGACGGGGCAGTGTTCCGAGGTTGTAACCGTCGCCTTGCATCAGTGCGGGTAACTGTCCCACCATCGGCAAACGGTCGATAGAAACAGGTCTCAGGCTGACCCGTCCGTTGAGCTCGGCATTGCCAAGTGCTTCGCCCATTCCAGGCAGCATGCGACCAAGCTTGGCAAGATTTTCGGCATGCTCGTCCTCGCGTAACCCAAGATCGAAGTCGTCCACCACGAAACTGGCTCCCAACGCGGCATGTCCGCCAATGCCGGGCGTAATGTAGCCTTGGCCACACACGACCACACCTAGCGGGGCGATCTGTGCCATTGGCAGGTGACTCACTTGGCCACGTGCTGCACGCAAGGGTAACCAGTCGGCGCTGGCCAGACGGCGCGCGTCATAAGCGTTGGCGAGAACCAATTGCGGGGCACTGGCCAGCACGTTTCCTTCGGCATCCAGTGCTTGCCATTCTTGGCCTTCACGTCTGATCGCGCTGACCCCCTGTCCGGCGCGCAACGTGACCCGTTGCCCTGCGACAGCCAGATTGGCCTGACACAGGCTGGCAGGTTGAATCCAGCCTCCTTGCGGGAACCACCAGCCACCGAATGCAGCAGTGTGTCCGGCACGCTGAGTTGCTTCGGCAGAATCCGCCCAGCGCAAGAAATCAGCTGGTAGGCCGAGGGCGTCGACAATCGCTCGCTGCTTCTTTTCCTGCTCGCCACTACGGGCCAGGTGCAGCACGCCGCAGGCTTCCCAGAGGACGGGATGTCCGGCTTCGTGCAAGGTTGTCAGATGCTGTAGTCCGTAGATGAATCCTGCCCGGGTAATTCGGGAGAGGCGATTGTCGTCAAGACTGGGGAGTGGGCGGAATGCTCCGGCGAGATTACCGGATGCTCCCTGGGCAATTTCGTCCTGAGCTTCCAGAATCTCGACAGCATAGCCGCGCGCGGCGAGTCGTTCGGCCGCCGATGTTCCAGCCAGACCGGCACCAATGACCAGAACCCGTTTATCCGTAGCCGTCGCAAACCGAGGGCGGGCGCCCCGATATCGTCCCAGCAGCATTTCCCGTTTTCCCGAGAAACCTTGTGCTTTTTCAACGGCAAAACCGGCTTGGGCAAGCCCCTCACGTACATGCGACGAAACGGACCAGGTTGCCAATGTGGTGTCACTATCAGACAGTGCTGCCAGTGCGCGAAAGACCGGAAGCGACCACATTTCAGGATTTTTGCTGGGCGCAAATCCATCAAGAAAGATTGCATCGATCCGTGCCGCGACTTGTGCAAGCATTACTGCCGCATCGCCCAATAACAAGGTCAGGATTACGCGTCCGTGGTCGAGTTCAAGCCGATGACACCCTGGTGACAACAGCGGCCAATGCTGGGAAAGCTCGAAAGACAGATCTGCTGCTGCGCCTGAAGCGGCATGTGCGGCCAGCAGGTCGGCCTTGCTGAAGGGGTGACGTTCAACCGAGATGAAATGCAGACGGGAGCAGCGTGCAGGGTCCGCTCGCCAAGCTGCCCAGGTGGCCAGGAAATTGTTACCCAAGCCAAAACCGGTTTCGAGAATGACAAAGCTATCGCGCGACCGCCATCTGTCCGGTAAACCGTTGCCGGCCAGGAATACATGCTCAGCTTGAGCTAGCGCGCCGGCTGCTGAGTGATAGACATCGCTGTAGGTTTCAGACCAAGGCACGCCTTCGGGCGTCAAACTGAGGTGGGCAGGCTGCAGGGGAGGCACGTGAATGGCGTCTTGTAATGGGTTTATGCGAGTTTATCAGCTCGTTCATGTGCCCTGCGGCTACATGCCAAAACGCCCACTTGCAGGTGGGCGTTTTCTTGTGGCAAAGCTGGAGCTCAGAACTGGAAATAGGCTTCCGCATTCTTGTAGCAGATACCTTCTATGATCTTCTGCAATTGCGCCCAATCCTGAGGGTACTCGCCGTTTTCGACCCAACCACCGATCAAGTTGCACAGGATACGGCGGAAGTATTCGTGGCGGGTATAGGAGAGGAAGGAGCGTGAGTCCGTCAGCATGCCGATGAAGGCACCGAGATTGCCCAACTGCGACAGTGCGGTGAGCTGACGGGTCATCCCGTCTTTCTGGTCAAGGAACCACCAGCCGGAACCAAACTGCATCTTGCCGACGACCTTGCCGTCCTGGAAGTTGCCGATCATGGTTGCCAGCACTTCGTTGTGGATCGGATTCAGGTTGTACAGGATGGTCTTGGGCAATTGGTCGTCGCCGTCCAGTGTGTCCAGGAAATGGGCAAGCTTGGCAGAGATGAGATCATCCGCAATGGAATCGAAGCCGGTATCCGGGCCGAGGTTACGGAACATGCGCGCGCTGTTGTTGCGCTGTGCGCCGATGTGCAGCTGCATGGCCCAACCACGCTGTGCATACTGACGGCCCAGGTGCAGCATGATGCCGGTCTTGTATTTGTCGGCCTCATCCTTGCTCACCGGCTCGTTGTTCATGGCTCGGGCGAGTATCTGCGACAGCTCCGCCTCGGAAGCTTCCGAGAAGAAGGCAATGTCAATGGCGTGGTCAGAGACCTTGCAGCCATGCGCAGCAAAGTAGTCCAGACGGAGGTTGAGGGCCTTGAGTACGTCACCGAAGTTGTTGATCGCAACGCCTGATACGGCAGCCAGCTTGCGGATGTAATCCTGGAAACCGGCGCGGTCGATGTTGAAGGCTTTGTCAGGACGGAAGGTCGGCAGCACCTTCACCTGGAATCCATCGGCAGCAATGGCCTTGTGGTGCGCCAGATCATCAACCGGATCGTCCGTGGTACAGACCGCACGCACGTTGGAACGTACCATCAAGCCACGCGCTGACAATTCCGGCTTGCCGATCAAGCTGTTGCAATGCTCCCACAGCTCGCCGGCCGTCGCGCCCGAAACCAGGGTTTTCGTGTCGAAGTAGCGTTGCAGTTCAAGATGGCTCCAATGGAACAGCGGATTGCCCACTCCCATCGGCAATACTTCACAGAATTTGCGGAACTTGGCCTCATCCGGCTGATTGCCGGTCATGAAATCCTCGGTCACACCGGAAGAGCGCATGAAACGCCACTTGTAGTGGTCGCCGCCCAACCAGACTTCGGTAATGTTCTTGAACTGCTTGTTGCCGGAAATCTGCTCGGGTGGCAGGTGGCAGTGGTAATCAATGATCGGCTGTGGCGCGGCGAATTCGTGGTAGAGCTTCTGCGCGGTCGCGGATTCGAGCAGAAAATTTTCGTCCATGAAGGTCTTGGCCATGCGGGAATCTCCTGAAATGTCTGGATGCCTGGATCAGGCTGCAAGCGAAAGGGTCATTATGTTGTCTGACCAATTATGCCAGAAACAGGGATTTACCCTAGGTTGTCAGACTAAAGAGTTTTTGTTTGTGCTGGCTCAAACCCCTGCGTAGGCCGAAAACCCGCCATCCACGGCAATGATCGAACCTGTTACGAAGCTGGAGGCTTTGCTCTCGGCTAGCCATAGCATGGCGCCTACCAGTTCGTCTGCCTCGCCGAAACGGCGCATCGGGGTCTGGGCGAGCACTTTCTGGGCTCGCGGAGTGTATTGTCCATCCTGCTGCAGCATGAGATCGCGGTTTTGCTCGGTGACGAAAAACCCCGGTGCAATGGCATTCACGCGAACGCCACTCTGACCCAAGTGTATGGCCAGCCATTGCGTGAAATTGCTGACGGCTGCTTTGGCACCGCTGTAGGCGGCGACTTTGGTCAGCGGACGGAAAGCCGACATCGAAGAGATGTTGATGATTGAGCAGCCGGGGCGCCCCAGCATTTGCTTGGCAAAGACCTGGCTTGGCAGAAGTGTCCCCATCAGGTTCAGGTCGAACACGAACTTGAAGCCCTCCATGTCCAGATCGAAGAAGCTGGTACTGTCTGCATCTGGTCCGGTCGTTTCGGCGTCAAAATATTCCTGGCCGGTGATCCCCTTGGGGTGATTGCCACCTGCGCCATTGATGAGGATGTCGCATGGGCCAAAGGTGGTGGCAATGTGGGCAGCGGCATTTTCGAGCGCAGTACGGTCCAGCACGTTACAGGACAGTCCCTGTGCAACGCCCCCTGCATTCCTGATCTCGGTAGCCAGTGTTTCGGCCTTGGCCAGGTCGCGACCAATGATGACGACTTTGGCGCCGCAGGCAGCCAGTGCCCGGCACATGGCTGCGCCGAGCACGCCGGCACCGCCGGTGACAACGGCCACCTTGTTGTTCAGATTGATAGAGAAAGGCAGGGAATTGTCAGCGGTGCTCATAGGACATCTTTCTGTTCGGTATTGGTCAGGGAGAGCAGCAGGTTCAGGGGCTGGAAGATCAGATCCGGCCTGTGGTCATGAAGGGTATTGCGTCGGCTTCATGTCCAATAACTGCTTGTATGGTAGTATAGCAGCAAGATTTTTGAGTGCAACAGCCAAACCAGGAGCGCGAGTCACACATGCAAAAACTTCCTGTTAGAACAGCTTCCATGGGGGCTCAATTGCATCAACTGTTGCGGGAAGCCATTGTTCAGACCACGTTGAAGCCTGGCACTGCACTGTCCGAAACCGATATCGCCACGCGGTACCAGGTGAGTCGCCAACCCGTACGCGAGGCCTTCATCCGCCTGGCGCAGGAAGATCTGGTCGAGATCCGTCCTCAGCGCGGAACTTTCGTGCGTCGTATCGTTGCGGCCAACGTGCTGGATGCCCGATTCGTGCGTGAGGCCGTTGAAGTCGCGGTTGCGCGCGAGGCAGCCATGAACGCCGACGCTGCGGCGATTGCTCGGCTTCACGTTACGCTCAAAGCGCAGGCGGCTGCGCACGACAATCCGGGTTTTTTGAGTGCAGATGAAGCCATGCACCGCGAAATCGCGCTGATTGCAGGGCGGGAATCTGCCTGGCGCATCGTGGATCAGGTCAAAGCCCAGATGGACCGGGTTCGCTACTTGAGTTACGTCGATGTCAGTCCGATTGACCAGTTACTGTCCCAGCACCGCGCTATCGTTGATGCCATTGCGGCGCACGATGCCGATGCTGCGGAGATGGCTGTCCGCATCCACATGGCAGAAATCCTGCAGCAACTTCCGGAGCTGGCACGACGTTATCCGGAAATGTTCGAAACCTCTTGAGAATACAAGCCGCTCCGCTGCACAGCGGAGCGGCTTGACGGAGATTGATCATGCAGCCTGATCAATCTCCGTTTTCTTTACCAGCCCTTTTTGGGTTTGCCGGAGAAGCTGCTTTTGCTGCCCTTGAAACTGCTCTTGGGCTTTTCTCCCGCTTTGAAAGCTGGTTTGGCAAAACCTTCCCGCGGTGCCGGAGCGCGTTCGTCGAAGCTACGGCGCGGTGTGTCGTCACGGGCAAAGCTGCGCTTGGGTGGGGCATCGCCGAAACTGCTGGCGGGTGGCCCACCAAAACTACGCTTGGCTGGGCCATCAAACGGGCGACGCTCTGCACTGTCTCGCGGCGGATAGGGGCGACGTTCGCCACCCGCAAAATGGCCTGCACGCTCAGTGCTTTCACGTGGGCGGGCTGGGCGATCTTCAAAATTGTAGGGACTGCGGGGACGATCATCCGTCTTGCGCGGTGCAGGCCGGCTGTCGCCTTGCCAGGGCTTGCGTGGTGCGCTGTCGCGGGATTCCGACCGATAGTCCGGGCGTGAATCCGGACGGAAGTCACGCGATCCGCTGCGTCCGACGGGATCACGCTTCTTCTCGAACACTTCGCCTTCGGCCAGCGCACGGATGTTCAAGGGCTGCTGGCGTACGCGCGTGCGCTTGAGAACATTGAGCAAGGGTTCCGGCAATGCGGGCAATTCAACTGTGCTGAAGTCTCCAAACAGGTCGATTTGTCCGATCAGACGACCGTCGATGCCGCCTTCATTGGCAATTGCGCCCACGATCTCCTTGGGGGTGGCATTGTGGTTGCGGCCGACTTCGATCCGGTAACGCTGCGATTTGCTGCCCTCTGCAAACTCGTGGCGTGGTGCCCGTTCGCGTGGCGGACGATCGCTACGCTCACCCCGGTCTCCATGCTCGCCGCGTTCTTCAAATTTGCGTGGTGCCTCGGCCGGAGCTGTGGCCACGGCCCAGCCGGTACCTTGTTCTTCAACCTGCAGCGGACGTTCACGCTGAACCAGATAGAGCAAGGCCGGGGCGATGTCTTCAAGTGAAAGGTCGTTTTCTTCGGCCAGCTGATCCAGCACTTCGGAGAAGTACTGCATGTCTTCGGCTTCGATGGAGTCGAGTATCTGCTGTTTAAGTTGTGCGACCCGGCGTCCCTGCACATCTTCACGCGTCGGCAACGAAATCTGTTCGATGGGCTGCCGAGTGGCACGTTCGATGGCGCGCAGCATGCCACGTTCGCGCGGTGCCACAAACAGGATGGCGTTACCCTGGCGGCCCGCCCGGCCGGTACGCCCGATGCGGTGCACGTAGGCTTCGGTATCGTAGGGGATATCGTAGTTGATGACGTGGGTGACTCGCGGGACGTCGATCCCGCGTGCAGCCACGTCGGTGGCGACAAGGATGTCCAGCGTGCTGCTCTTGAGCTGTTCGATCACGCGCTCACGCAACCCTTGCGTCATGTCGCCATTGATCGCAGCAGCGGCATAACCGCGTGCTTCAAGCTTGTCAGCAAGTTCTTCGGTTGCGATCTTGGTGCGCACGAAAATGATAGCAGCATCGAAATCCTCTTCCACTTCAAGGATCCGGGTCAATGCGTCCAGCTTGTTGACGCCACGGACTTGCCAGTAGCGCTGGCGTGTCGTGGCAACCGTGCTAGTCGCTGCCTTGATCTTGATTTCCCGCGGATCCTTCAGATGCTTGTGCGCCACACGCCGGATCACGTCCGGCATCGTTGCCGAGAACAGTGCGGTCTGGCGCGTGTCGGGCGTGTGTTCGAGAATCCAGTCTACGTCATCGATGAAGCCCATGCGCAGCATCTCGTCCGCTTCGTCCAGCACCAATGCCTTGAGATTGGAAAGATCCAGACTCTTGCGTTCAAGGTGATCCATCACCCGGCCTGGCGTACCAACGATCACTTGGGCCCCACGGCTGAGCTGGCGCAATTGCACCACCATGCTCTGGCCGCCATAGATCGGTAGAACGTGAAAGTCGCGCAGGTAACGTGCGTAGGTCTGGAAAGCTTCGGCGACCTGAATGGCCAGTTCGCGTGTGGGGGTCAGTACCAGAATCTGCGGACGCTTGTCGGCAAGGTCCAGACGTTCCAGAAACGGCAGTGCAAATGCGGCGGTTTTGCCCGTGCCGGTCTGGGCTTCACCCAGAATGTCCTGACCCGCCATCAAAAGCGGGATACATGCGGCTTGAATGGGGGAGGGCGTTTCGTAGCCCACTTCGGCCAGCGCCTGCAGGATCGGCGCAGAGAGCTTGAGCTCGGCGAAGGTTTCGACGACGGTTTCGGTCATGTTGTTGTACCGTAAAAGGGCGCAGGAATGCGGCCCGGAAGAGGGGGATAACCCGCTATTGTCCTCTACTTATCGGATTATTCCGAGTCGGCTGAAGAGGATGTACGGAGGGATGCAGTGGTTTTGAGGCGTCTGACAAACCAGAAGGTCCACAAACACATGGCTCCCGCGATCACGTAGCCAAGTGTCGGCGCAATGGCCAGAAAACGCTGGGGCTCCCAATGCCAGGCCAGCCAGGTGCGCAGGAGAGCTTCTCCCGTCAAGCCCAGTCCCCAAACCGCAGTAATGCCACGAATCGCACGCTGGGCTGCGGGGATTTGCCACCATGCATGGAAACCGGCTGCGCCATGTTCGGCGTTCTGGCGTAGCACGGTTGCACGCGCCAGGAAGTAGACAAGCGGGCGTTTGAACAGCAAGGACAGCATGAAAGCTACCCCGATCAGGCCCGAGATGAGCGATTCACGGATCAGCAAAAGCCGGGCATCGCCGCCTAGAGCCATCGCCAGCACCGACAAACCGATGCCACCAAGCACCAAGATGCTCAGTGCATCAATCCGGCGATGCCAGGCCAGTTCCAGAAGGCTCCATAGCAAAGGTGGGATCGATGAGGCGATCAGGGCCCCGAATTCGCCATATCGAGGCGCTGCGAAGGTATAGGCCAGCCACGGCAGGAAGAGGTTGACGATGAGATCCATCGCCACACGCAGGTGCTTTTTCATGCAGGATACTTTGCTTGGAAGCGACGCATTTTCGCCGATCAAGACCGATCAGGGCGTGATCCTGATCATCAGAAAGCCGGCGCAGCAAAGAATTCGCACACCTGGGCGTGGTCCGGATGCGGAAAGCTCAGATATTCCGCGTGCAGCAACAAGCGTGGCGCTTTTTCCCGCGCGGCCTGATGTGCGTAGAGTGCGTCGCCAAGAATGGGATGGCCAAGGGCCTGCATGTGCACACGCAATTGGTGGGAACGCCCGGTTACGGGTGACAACGCGACCCGACTGGTGTCGCGCAAAGCATCATACTGCAGCACCTGATAGTAGGTTTGCGATGGCTTGCCATGCGCAGTATCCACAATCTGGCGCGGCCGGTTTGGCCAGTCGGTGATGAGCGGCAGATTCACCTCGCCACATTCTGGCGCCAGCCGCCCGTCAACGACTGCCAGATAGCGTTTGGAAACCTTGCGTTGCTCAAACAACTGGCTGAGCTGTCGATGCATGGCAGCGCCGCGGGCCATGACGATCAGGCCGGATGTTTCCATGTCCAGCCGGTGCACAATCAGCGCATCGGTAAAGCGCTGCTGAACCCGGCTCGCCAGGCAATCCGCTTTCTCTGCGCCCCGGCCCGGAACCGACAGCAAGCCCGCGGGCTTGTTGAGGACGAGCAGGCTGTCATCCTGGTAAATGATCGACAGACCCGAATCGGGAGGGGGCAGGTAAGGCGCGGTCGTGGAATGGGTGCGTTGCATGGTGGCCCGGATTCTATCGTGAGCAATACAGGATATTCCGGACTCAATCTTGACTGATTTACTCGGGCATTGTAATCTTGATCAAAACAATCAAGTATTACCCCACTACGATACATTTCGCCCACACAGCAGAGATTGGAGTTCCCCATGCGCCTCACCACCAAAGGCCGTTTCGCCGTTACCGCCATGATCGATCTGGCCCTGCGTCAAGACAAAGGGCCTGTCACATTGGCTGGCATCAGCGAACGGCAGAACATTTCCCTGTCCTACCTTGAGCAATTGTTCGGCAAGCTGCGCCGCCACGAACTGGTCTCCAGTGTTCGTGGCCCTGGCGGTGGTTATTGTCTGGCGCAGGCGCTGGATCAGATTTCTGTGGCAGACATCATCGTTGCCGTGGATGAGCCGCTGGATACCACGCAATGCAAGGGGACTGAAGATTGCCAGGGGCGTCCTCATCAGCGCTGCATGACCCACGATTTGTGGAGCAATCTGAATCAACGCATGTTCGAATATCTGGAGTCCATCAACCTGGCTACGCTGGTGGAACAAATCCGGGCGCGCGAAAATCCTCACGAGGTTGTCGTGCTGTGCGACGAATTCCGCCGTGGCAGCAAGGCCGAGATCGAAGTTGCAGCCTGATTAGAGCCTGCCATGTTTGCGCCCGTCTATCTGGACCACAACGCCACCACGCCACTCGACGAGCGTGTGCTGGAGGCGATGTTGCCGTATCTGCGCGGGCGTTTTGGCAATCCGTCGAGCAGGCATGAATACGGGAGACGGACCCGCGATGCGCTGGATCGGGCACGCCAGCAGGTGGCCGCGGCGGTCAATGCCCATCCGACTGAAGTGATCTTCACAGCCGGTGGTTCGGAAGCCAACAACCTCTTTCTCAAAGGTGCTGCCGCTGCATTCAAGCCCGGTACACTAGCGATCGGGGCTACCGAGCATCCTTGTATCCGCCAGCCTGCATTGCAACTGCAGACCCAAGGCTGGCGCCTGCTCGAATTGCCGCTGGATGCGCAAGGTGGAATGGCTACCGCAGCGGCGCTTGAACTGGTGGGACTTGAACATCCTGTCATTGTGTCGCTGATGCTGGCGAATAACGAAACGGGTGCGATCCATGATGTTGTGACTTTGGCCAAGGCAGTACGCAGTGCCGGGGGGTATGTTCATACGGATGCAGTACAGGCCTTGGGGAAGATGCCGCTGGATTTTCGTCGGCTGGGAGTGCATGCCATGACGCTTTCCGCGCACAAGATTCATGGACCGCAAGGCGCGGGGGCGCTCATACTGGACAAGCGTGTCGAGTTGCAGCCCTTGATCGCCGGCGGTGGGCAGGAACGTGGCCTTCGCTCAGGGACCGAGAATGTTGCCGCCATCGTCGGTTTCGGCAAGGCCTGCGAATTGCTTGGGGAAGGGCTTGAGTCCCGCCTGACAGGAGTGCTGAATTTGCGCAAGCATCTGGAACAAGGGCTGGCTGCTTTGGGGGCCACGCTTTTTGCAGAGGCTGCGCCGCGCTTGCCGAACACCAGCTTCTTCGCGTTTCCCGGGATTGATGGCGAGACACTGGTCGGCAAGCTGGATCGCGCCGGCTTTGCCATTGCCAGTGGCGCGGCGTGCTCATCGGCACACCCCGAACCGTCGCGAACCCTCCTGGCGATGGGGGTGTTGCCGGAAATCGCACGCGGTGCGGTGCGAGTCAGCTTGGGGCGCAGCACACAGCAGGACGAAGTCGAGAATTTTTTGCTGGCTTTGGGCCAGACCTTGAATGAATTGAAACAGTTGACCGCCATGGCGGTCTGAATAACAAAGCTGTCCTCTGGAGTCTCAAATGAAGTTTCCGATTTACCTCGATTACTCTGCGACCACCCCGGTTGATCCGCGTGTTGCACAGAAAATGATTCCCTGGCTGACTGAACATTTCGGCAATCCGGCCAGCCGTTCGCATTCCTATGGCTGGGACGCCGAAGCCGCGGTTGAAGAAGCGCGCTCGCAGGTGGCCGCACTGGTTGGCGCGGATCCGCGGGAGATTGTGTGGACCAGCGGTGCGACCGAATCCAACAACCTCGCCATCAAGGGTGCCGCGCACTTCTACGCTGGCAAAGGCAAGCACATCATTACAGTGAAGACGGAGCACAAGGCGGTGCTCGATACTGTGCGTGAGCTTGAGCGTCAGGGTTTTGAAGCGACTTACCTGGATGTACAGGAAAACGGCTTGGTTGATCTGGAAGCTTTCAAGGCCGCATTGCGCCCGGATACAACGCTGGTCTCGGTGATGTTCGTAAACAACGAGATCGGGGTGATCCAGCCGATCGCCGAGATCGGCGAAATCTGTCGTGAGCGCGGAATCATTTTCCACGTCGATGCCGCCCAGGCCACCGGTAAAGTGGATATCGACCTTGAAAAACTCAAGGTCGACCTCATGTCCTTTTCAGCACACAAGACTTACGGCCCGAAAGGCATCGGCGCGCTGTACGTGCGTCGCAAGCCGCGGGTCCGTATCGAGGCACAAATGCACGGTGGCGGTCACGAGCGCGGCATGCGCTCGGGAACCCTGGCAACGCATCAGATCGTCGGGATGGGCGAAGCCTTCCGTCTGGCCAGGGAAGAAATGGTTGTCGAAAACAAGCGTATCCGTGAGCTGCGTGATCGTCTGCTAGCGGGTTTGACCGATATGCCTGAAGTGTTCGTGAATGGGGATCTGACGCAGCGCGTGCCCCACAACCTGAACATGAGCTTTGCGTATGTGGAAGGCGAGTCGATGATCATGGCCGTCAAGGAAATCGCGGTTTCTAGTGGCTCGGCCTGCACCTCGGCCTCACTGGAACCCTCGTATGTGTTGCGGGCACTGGGACGTGAAGATGAACTGGCACACAGTTCGATCCGCTTCACGATTGGTCGTTTCACCACGCAGGAAGAGGTGGATTTCACCATCAGCCTGATGCATCAGAAAATTGGCAAATTGCGCGAGTTGTCGCCCTTGTGGGAAATGGTTCAGGAAGGCGTTGACCTGAGCACCGTGCAGTGGGCTGCGCATTAAAGGAGCAAGAACATGGCATATAGCGACAAGGTCCTGGACCACTATGAAAACCCGCGCAATGTGGGGTCCTTCAGCAAGACAGATACCGCCACCGTCGGTACTGGCATGGTGGGGGCGCCCGCTTGCGGCGACGTGATGAAGTTGCAGATCAAGGTCAATGAAGCAGGTGTGATCGAGGACGCAAAGTTCAAGACCTATGGCTGCGGTTCGGCAATTGCGTCGAGTTCGCTGGTCACCGAATGGGTCAAGGGAAAGACTCTGGATGAAGCCATGAACATCAAGAACACGCAGATTGCTGAAGAACTTGCGCTGCCTCCGGTTAAAATCCACTGCTCAATTCTCGCCGAAGACGCGATCAAGGCGGCGGTTGAGGATTACCGCAAGAAGCACGGTGCTTCGGCGGATAACACGAAGTGAGTCCAATCATGTCTGTCACCCTGTCCGAAGCCGCTGCGCGGCACATTTCCAAGTTTCTTGCCAAACGCGGCAAGGGCATTGGCATCCGTCTGGGAGTCAAGACTTCGGGTTGCTCCGGCATGGCCTACAAGCTGGAATACGCTGATGTAGCGGAAGCTGACGATCTGGTATTCGATAGCCAGGGGCTGAAGGTGCTGGTTGATCCGAAAAGTCTGCCCTACATTGATGGCACCGAACTGGATTTTGCACGTGAAGGCCTCAACGAAGGCTTCAAATTCAACAATCCCAATGTCAAGGATGCATGCGGTTGCGGCGAAAGCTTCAACGTCTGATCATGCTTGACTGACTCTCTCGCCTTGTCGTGCCTGACACGACAAGGCGTTTGTTTGAGACTGATGCACGAGTATTTCTCACTCTTCGGATTGCCCGAGCGGTTTGCCATTGATCCGGCACAACTGGATGTGGCTTATCGCCATGTGCAGGCGCAAGTGCATCCAGACCGCTTCGTCAATCATTCCGAAGCCGAGCGGCGGGTAGCCATGCAATGGGCTACGCTTGCCAATGAAGCTTTCCGTACGCTGAAAAACCCGCTGGCACGTGCCCGTTATCTATTGGAACGACGCGGTGTGGAAGTGGACGCCGAGCGCAACACCGGCATGTCGAACGCATTCCTGATGCAGCAGATGGAATGGCGTGAAGCGGTTGAAGAAGCAGCGGATGACGCCGAGGCGCTGAAACGCCTGGAGCGCGATCTGGCGCGTGACGAACGCGTGATGCTTGACGACGTCAAGGATGCGCTCGACGAAGAAGGCGATCTGGTCCAGGCGGTAGAGTTGGTTCGCCGCCTCATGTTCATGGAAAAACTGCGTCGCGAAATCGACGATGCACTGGCTCAACTGGAAAACTGATGGCGCTCCTGCAGCTCTCCGAACCGGGTGAATCGCCCGACCCCCATCAACAACGTCTGGCCGTGGGCATTGATCTGGGCACCACCAATTCACTGGTGGCGACGGTTCGCCATTCCGTACCCGAATGCTTGGCCGGTGACGGTTGCGGCATCATTCTGCCTTCCGTGGTCCGCTATCAAAAGAATGGTACGACCGTGGTCGGCCAGGATGCGCTGGCTGCTCAGGCGGCTGATCCACGCAATACGATTGCCTCGGTCAAACGCCTGATGGGACGGGGTCTGGCGGATGCCGACGCGGGCATGCGCGGGCGCTATGATCTTGTCGATACCGGTGGTATGGTACGGATCAATACCGTAGCCGGGCCGCGTACGCCGGTCGAAGTTTCGTCTGAAATCCTCAAGGTCCTGCGTGAACGCGCCGAGGCGGTACTGGGGGACGAGCTGGTCGGTGCCGTGATCACCGTGCCGGCCTATTTCGACGATGCCCAGCGTCAGGCCACCAAGGATGCGGCGCGTCTGGCCGGGTTGAATGTGCTGCGTTTGCTCAATGAGCCCACCGCTGCGGCGATTGCTTACGGGCTCGATGAAGGTGCCGAGGGTATCTACGCCGTATATGACCTGGGCGGTGGAACCTTTGATTTTTCAATCCTGCGTTTGTCGCGCGGAGTTTTTGAAGTCATGGCGACCAGCGGGGATTCTTCGCTGGGGGGCGACGATTTTGATGAAACGCTGGCCGCCTGGTTGCACAGGAAAGCCAGCGGAGTGGATCTGGATTGTTCTAAATCGCGTGCATTGCTGGTTGAAGCGCGTCGCGTCAAGGAAATGCTTACGCGTAATGCGGAATGCATTGCCAGTGTTCCTGTTGCGGCGGATGGTCTGGTGCAAGTGACGGTTACGGCGAGCGAGTTTCAGACGCTGACGCGCGAACTCGTTGAGCGCACCCTGCATCCGGTCAAGAAGGCCTTGCGTGATGCAGGGCTCAAGGTCGATGAAATCCAGGCAGTGGTGCTGGTTGGCGGTGCGACTCGCATGCCCCACGTACGCAGTGCGGTGGCTGCATTGTTTGGGCGTGAGCCTTATACGGATATCGATCCGGACAAGGTTGTCGCGATTGGCGCTGCCACCCAGGCAAATGTTCTGGCTGGCAATCGTCGCCCCGGTGAAGACTGGCTGCTGCTTGATGTGATCCCCTTGTCGCTGGGACTGGAAATGATGGGCGGGTTGACCGAGAAGATTATTCCGCGCAATTCCACGATTCCGGTGTCCAAAGCACAGGATTTCACAACCTACAAGGATGGTCAGAGTGCGATGGCTATTCATGTGGTGCAGGGCGAGCGCGAGCTGGTGGCTGACTGCCGTTCTCTGGCACGCTTCGAACTGCGTGGCATTCCGCCCATGCCGGCAGGTGGCGCCAGAATCCGGGTGACCTTCCAGGTCGACGCTGACGGTCTCTTGGCCGTGAGCGCACGGGAACAGACTACCGGAGTGGAGTCCACTGTCACCGTCAAACCCAGCTACGGGCTGTCGGATGAAGAAATAACCGGCATGCTCCAATCCGGTTTCCAGCATGCCACAGAGGATATGCAGGCGCGGGCCTTGCGTGAGCAGCAGGTCGAAGCAGGGCGTCTGATCGACGCTACCCGCCAGGCTTTGCTTGAAGATGCCGACTTGCTGGCCCCCGACGAGTTGGCCCGTATTGA
>JAGTRY010000196.1 GCA_018262235.1 Pseudomonadota bacterium | reverse complement strand
AGGTTTGCCGTTCATTGATGGCCAGGCCCGCAGCTTCGGGATAATTGATTTCCTTCTTGGTGAAGTTCACCTCGACAATGGCTGCGCCGAACAGCTTGCGATGTACCGAGCCCTTCTTTTCGAAACCGAGGGCACCCAGCAAGTCCGACAGATTGTCTTGAGTCAGCATTATTTTTTTGTCCTGTATCTTGTTCTGGTCAGCCCGATCAAGTTGACGCAGTAGGCGCATCGTTGCCTGTGGCGTCATCCGCACCACCAGCGCGCACCCAATCGTCCACTTCGGACAGCTTGAACTTCCACAGCCGCCCTACGCGGTGCGCGGGCAGGTGCTTGCGGTCAATCCAGCGGTAGATCGAATCGCGCGTGACGCCCAGATGCTCGGCAATCTGGTCCACGGATACCCATGGTTCAGCGGTCATGGCAATGCTCCGGTGACAGCGGTTCGGGTGGCATAGAGTCGGCTTCAATCGTAAAGGACGTAATTTATCAGTTTGGCGGGTGGCCGGCGAGCGCCCGATGCCCAGAGCGTGGTCTTTTGCTTGGCTTCTTGATCGTTCAGCGCGTGAATGGCGTTGTCATCCATCAACTCGGAGCCAGCCATGATCACCCAGCCCACCGCCCTCGACACCTACCTGCAGCGCCTACCGATGATCCTCGACAAGATCGAGGCCCTGCGGCAACTGGCCGACGATCATTTCGGCCATGACCCGGACGCCATCCACTGGGGGCACGTCGGTGACCTTGGGCGGGTCGATCAGGCGCTGGATGATCTGCTGGCGATCTTCGATGGCCAAGCCAAGTGAGGGAGGCGACCATGGACGCACTGCCCAAACTCTCCCCGGCTCAAAGCCTGCTGCTGCGCACTGCCGCCCGCCGTGCCGATGGGCGCGTGATACCGCCTGACACCCTCCGCGGCGGCGCGCGGGTCAAGGTGCTGACCGCATTGCTGCAGCGTGGCTGGATTGAGCCTGCCGACGGCGGCCACGTGCTGACTGACGCGGGCTATGCGACCGTCGGCCAACAGCGGCCCGCACCGCCGGATGATGCCCAGCCCGTGGACATCACCGACGATCTCCAACTTCTGGAGGGCATCCCGATCCGCTCACGCAGGCCCAATGGGATGCAGTGCACGCCTTGATCGCCACCGATGGCATCGAGCGCAGGCGGGAGACCTACGACCGCCAGAGCGAACCGATCCTGTTGCGCGGCCTGCTGTTCACGTCCGATGGTGAACGGTTGGTGCCCAGCTATTCGGTCAAGAAGGGCAAAACCTACCGTTACTACAGCCCGATCGAACACCGGCGCTTCGGTGCGTGGGCCAGCCAGCACGGCCCGTTGCCAGCAGTACCGATTGAATAACTGGTCACGCAGCAAATCGTGGCGGCGCTGTCAGCCCCGCATATCGTGCAGTCGGTACGGGACCGGATGCATCAGGTCCGGCCGGATCTCACCGAATCTCAGGTCGTGCTGCCGATGCGAAATCTGGCCGGCTTGTGGCGCGAGCTGTTTCCGGCGGAGCAGTGCCGATTGGCGCAACTGTTGATCGAGCGCGTGGTGATTGCCGACGGCGGGCTGGAAATCATCTGGTGCGATCAGGGCTGGCAGGAACTTGCTGGGGAACTGATGCCCGGCAGCATTGGCGCGGAATTGCAGGAATGGGAACAGCAGGAGGTCGAGGCATGAAACCGAAAGTGCAGTCTTTGGGCGCAGCCATCGCCCGCGAACGCCGGGATGGCGGACAAGTGAAGTTATCGAGCTTCATCCCACTAAGGATCCGCAAGCGTGGCGGCAGCAAGGTGGTGGTGCGCCCGGACGGCTTGGCACAAGCGCCGGGCAAACTCGCTACCCAGATCGATCAACCCTTGCTGGTGGCGCTGACGCGGGCCTTCTACTGGCAGCAACTGCTGGATGACGGCATGGTCGGTAGCGGCAGCGAGATCGCCCAGAGCGAAGGACTGCATCACTCAACCGTCAACGAACTGCTACGCCTGACGCTGCTGGAGCCCGCCATCATCCAGAGCATCCTGGCCGGACAGCAGCCCCGGTGCATGAGCCTGCTGTGGTTCCAACGGAACCCGTTGCCGACCGACTGGATGGCGCAGCGTGAGGTGGTCACGGCGTTTGATGCCTGACCGGTCGCCTTGGATGACGATGAACTGGCGCGCGTAAGTTTTTGATTTTGCGAGAGCTAAAGCTGCGACTATCCGCAGGCCAAACAGAGAATAGAGACGGCTCTGGCCGAGAAAGTGGCTGATTTCGGGCGGTTCGGCAGGTGGCCACCCGCAGCACTACAGGCTGGAACCCCGCGTGGTGCGCGGATTTCAGGCAAGAAAAAGGGCCCGGAGATTATCCGAGCCCTTCAATTTGGTGGAGGTTAGTTGGCTGATTCCGGAAGATGAGCGAGCCAGGTGCGTATCCTTTCAGTCCTGCTTGCGGCGGTGTTTTGCGGCCCGCAGGCGTTCCATGTTCGGCACCGGAAGCGTGCGCCGCAGGACGGTTTCTCCCAGCCATTCGGCGGCATGCCGGGCCCGGTCGGCGATGGTTTCCGCGGGCATCTGCAGGTAATCGGTGTTGTAGACATCGAAACTGTAGTCGCCGAAGTAGCCGACTTCCTCCAGCTTGACGATGAAGCGGGCGATGGATTCGCTG
>JAGTRY010000034.1 GCA_018262235.1 Pseudomonadota bacterium | reverse complement strand
GCCGCACGTGCGGCCTTCTTTCCGCGCATCAGCCTGACGGCCTCGACTGGATTTGCCAGTCCCGCGCTGGATGATTTGTTTACGGGTTCGGCGCGGACCTGGAGCTTTGCGCCGCAGATTAGCTTGCCAATCTTCAATGGGGGTTCCAATCAGGCCAATCTCGATGCCGCCAAGGCCAGCAAAGTGGCCCAGGTAGCCCAGTACGAGAAAACCGTGCAAAGCGCTTTCCGTGAAGTTGCCGATGCGCTTGCCCAGCGTGCCACGCTTGGTGAGCAACTGGCAGCGCAGACGGCCTTGAACGCAGCGACCGACGAGGCCTTGCGCTTGTCGCAAGCGCGCTACGACAAAGGCGTGGCGGGCTATCTGACGGTGCTGGACTCGCAACGCAGCCTGTATGCGGCCCAGCAAAGCCTGATTGGCACACGCCTGGCGCGTCAGAGCAATCTGGTCACCCTGTACAAGGTTCTCGGTGGTGGCGTGAAGGAATAGCAAGACCTTTCATCTGGTGTTGAAACGCAGACGGCTGCCTGAGATCCAGGTGGCCGTTTGTTTGTGTGAAAGGTGTCAAGTTGTATGGCAAAGGTCAAAAAAAGGCCGTCACCCGGAGGAGCGACGGCCATCAAGAGAGCAGATTTGGAGACAGACCTCGTAGCGGCCTCTGCAAAAACCGTTACGACAGCACTATGCGCAAGGGTGAAAACCCTGGCGCTGCATGCATCTGGGGCACTGAAGCGCGCGATTGATACATTGTACGAACTTAAACCCTGGTGGCAAGCCGGGAATTCCCCTTTTGTATGACAACTAGACGAATGGGCATATATATGTCGTTTTTTGAGCTTGAGTTCGACCACCGTCTGGGCATACTGGAATCCCTGCTGTTCCGGGGATTCTGTCTGGTCTGGCTTCTTGCGAAGTGACGAATCTGATCGCTCCGGTAAGTCTGACACGTTGAGGAAGGTGTGCAATGCCAAGTCAATCTGAATGTGCGGTGCTTGCGGGAGGTTGTTTCTGGTGCCTCGATGCGGTGTATCGACAGGTGCGTGGCGTGCGGGACGTGGTTTCCGGCTATATGGGCGGTTCGTTGCCGGATCCGGATTACGACGCGGTGTGTACCGGTCGCAGTGGGCATGCCGAGGTTGTTCAGATCGAATTCGATCCGGAAGTGATCAGTTATCGCGATCTGCTGGAGGTGTTTTTCGTCATCCATGATCCGACCCAATTGAATCGTCAGGGGAACGATGTTGGCAGCCAGTACCGCTCGGCAATCTTCTGGCGCAGTGATGTCCAGCGTGTCTGTGCGGAGCAGGTTCTGGCAGAACTGGAGCAAGGCGAAGTATTTGCCGTGCCCATCGTTACCGAACTGACCCCCGCGACGACGTTTTATGCTGCCGAGGCCTATCATCAGGACTATTTCCGGCATCATCCGGGGCAAGGGTATTGCGCCTTCGTGGTGAGCCCCAAGCTCGACAAATTCCGCGCAAAATTTGCGCATCTGCTGAAACAGGAAACATGAGAGAAGTTGAAGCACTCGGTGACGGGATCTGGGTGATCGATAGCGGTTATCTGCGCCCATGCATGGATGCCCTGCATCTGATCGTTCAGGATGGGCGGGCTGCATTGGTGGAAAGCGGCACAACGCATTCCGTGCCACGCGTGCAGGCTGCCCTGCAGCAGATCGGTATTGCACCGGAGGACGTTGATTGGCTGCTGCTGACCCATGTGCATCTGGATCATGCGGGTGGCGCAGGCGCCTTGCTGCAAGTGTTGCCGAATGCGCAATTGGTCGTCCATCCACGTGGCGTGCGGCATATGGTCGAACCCTCCCGATTGTGGGCTGGAACCGTAGCCGTGTATGGCGAGGCTTTTGCGCGTGAGGTCTATGGCGAGGTGCTACCGGTGCCTGCCGCGCGGGTGGTGGAGGCAACAGAGGGGCGGGTGATTGATCTGGCCGGGCGGCGTATCAACGTGATGGATGCGCCGGGCCATGCACGCCACCACGTGTGCTATTTCGATAGCTTGAGTCGGGGCTGGTTCACGGGGGATGCCTTTGGTCTTTCCTACCGTGAAACGCACGTGGGCACACGAGCTTTCGTGTTTCCCGCCACGACGCCGGTGCAATTTGAGCCGGCTGTGATGCATGCGACGATTGACCGATTGCTGGCACATGAGCCGGCCTGCATGTTTCTCACCCACTACAGCCGAGTGGCCGACGTGACGCGTCTGGCCGCCGATCTGCATCGGCTGATCGCGGACTTTGTCGAAATCGCCGAGGCCACTGCAAACGTGGCCGAGGATATGCAAAAGGGATTGATCCGGGCTGCGCTGGAAACGCTCTTGCGACGTGAAGCGGCGGAGCAGGGCTGGGCGCTGCAGGGGAACGAGGTGGCGCGCCTGTACGCAACCGATCTGGAATTGAATGCACAGGGTTTGCAGACATGGCTGAAGAGCAGGACCTGAAAGTGACGGACCAGGCGCGACGGTTTGGTGGCGTTGGACGTCTGTATGGCGAGGCGGCTGCGCAGCGCTTCGTGGCGGCGAAAGTCTGCGTGGTCGGCATTGGCGGAGTCGGTTCCTGGGCGGCCGAGGCTGTGGCGCGCAGTGCTGTCGGCCACATTACCCTGATTGATCTGGATATGGTGGCTGAGTCGAACGCCAATCGGCAGATCCATGCCGTAGACGATGTGTGGGGGCAAGCCAAGGTGGATGCAATGAGTGCGCGCATACGTGCCATCAATCCGGCGTGCCGGGTGACATGTGTGGAGGATTTTGTCACGGCCGAGAATCTGGCCGACTTGCTGACGGGACACGATGTTGTCATTGATGCGATTGACCAGGCCCGTGTGAAGGTCGCCATGGCAGCCTGGTGCGTTGAAAACGGAGTGGCTTTGGTCATGGCCGGGAGTGCTGGCGGGAAACAGGATCCGACGCGGATCTGTGAGGACGATCTTTCCCGAACGCTGCAGGATCCCTTGCTGGCCAAGGTCCGCGCGCAATTGCGCAAGCTTCATGGTTTTCCGAAAGACCCGAAGCGCAAGTTTGGCATTGCGGCGATTTATTCGACCGAGCCCATCCAGCGCCCCGTGGTGTGTGAATCGGGTGAAGCGCCTCAAGGGCTGTCCTGTGCAGGGTACGGATCAGGCGTTTGTGTGACTGCGCCCTTTGGATTTTTTGCAGCTGCGAGTGCCTTGCGACTGCTTGGGCAATCGTCATGACGGAGTATTCCGTATGAGTGCCATCATCCTGTTTGCCCATGGTGCGCGTGATCCGGAATGGGCGCGACCCCTGCAGCGGTTGCGCGCGGCGATCCTGTCGAGCGTGCCGGATGCCGACGTACGCCTGGCTTTCCTGGAGTTCATGACGCCCACGCTGGCTGAAGCGCTTGATGCGGTAGCCGCATCCGGAGCTGGACACGTGGATGTCATTCCGGTCTTTCTTGCGCAAGGCGGGCACGTCAAACGGGATGTTCCGTTGATCCTGCAGGCGGCACGTGAGCGCCATCCGGTACTGCGGATCAACTTGCACGAAGCCCTGGGCGAAACCCAGCAGGTGATTGATGCGATGGCATGCTGCGTGCTGGATGCCACCTTGCCTTTACCTCCCTTGGGGGCAGCTTAACTGTTGCAGAGATCTGCCGTATAAGAAGTCGTTACCTTGGTGTGCCCCTCCTGAATGCTTAGCCCGAAAACTTCGTTCGACAGTTCTGTGTCGCCAGCACAAGCGCGTGTTGAGGGCGTGTCGACCGGATTGCGGTTGTTCGCCTGTGGATTGGCGGCAGTGGCCAGCCTGGGTGGTTTTCTGCTGGCCATCAGTGGTTACCTTTGGGGGCTGACGGGAGTGATTGCGGGCGCCCTGTTTGTCCTGTCTTGGGGCCTGTTTGATCGTCAGCAGTGGGCCGAATCGCGTGCCCGGGAAATATCTGCCGCGCAAATATATGGTCGTGCCCGTCTGGAGCGGGCACTGGACGCGACACAGGATGGCGTCTGGGAATTCGACGCGAGTCGCAAGACCTTGTTCTGTTCGGACCGGTGTCTGCTTCTGATCGGAAAGCCCCGTGCCGAGGGATCTCCGCTGCGGAGCCTGTTGCGGTGCCTGAGTACCGAACAGCGGCGGCGCCTGCTTTCAGCTGTGCGTGCTGCCTGGAATGAAGTCGAGCGGTTTGACGAATTGGTTTCGATTTTTTTGGCGGGTGGACAAAAGCGCTGGTTGCGGATACGCGCCAGCGTGTCCAGTGATCGGCAATTCATCACAGGCGCCTTGTCGGACATTACCGATGAAATCGAGCTGACGCGGGAGCGCGGGCTCTATCAGGGATTCATGGAAGGTGTCGTGGATGCCCTGCCCTTGCCGATGTCGGTCAAGAACGCCAAAGGTGTTCTGATTCTCGCCAATCATGCCTATTGCCAGGGCATACAGATGCAGCCCGCTGATCTGATGGGCAAACGGGCCAGCCAGATCGTGCATAGCGAGGTGGCCGAGCGGATGGAAGCACTGGATCGTCTGGCGCTTGAAACCGGTTGTCCACACGTGGTGGAGGACTGGTTCGAAATCGCACGGACGCAACGGCGGGTCTTCCTGCGGATTACCAAGAGTCGTTGTGTGGATCGCAGTGGACAGCATGTCGTGGTGAGCACCTACGAAGACCAGACGGAATTGCGTGAATACGCCATGCGCATGGCGCAGCTTTCGATGAACGTTGAGGCTTTTGTGCAGCGCCTGATCCGTACGATTCCCCACCCGATTTACGTGAAAGATGCGGAGAGCCGTTATGTGATGGCCAATGTGGCCATTGCCGAGCAATGGGGGATGCGTGTCGAAGACATGATAGGCCTGTCTTCGCGGGAGTTGTTCGGGGATGAGCACGGTGTTGCCATCGAAGAAGAAGATCAGCGCATCTTTGCGGGTGAGGTGATCAGCAAGGAGGATTGCCTTCCGGACAGGAAGACGGGCGCGTTGCGGTATTGGGCGGTGACCAAGGCTTTGTGTACGGATGTGGATGGCAAGAGCATCATTGTCGGGTCGAATTTCGAGATCACTGGCCTGCGCCGTACCGAGATCGAGTTGCGTGAAGCACTGAAACAGCAAACGCGTCTGCGCCAGTTTTTGCAACAACTCTTCGATGCCTTGCCGCATCCGATGTTCGTCAAGGATAGACAGCATCGGTATGTGATGACCAACCTGGCACACGCGACCTTCCACGGGAGTGATCCCGAAAGAATCATCGGTTCGACGGCGTTTCATTATGCCGATCCGGAGGTCGCGGAAGCGATTGAGCGTGAAGAAGATTCAATCTTTTCGGGCATGGCAGGGCGCTCCGTGATTGAGAGTGAGCATGTCCTTCACGATGCACATGGCAATCCTCACCAGACCCTGATCCGCAAGGTTCTGGGAGAGGGTACGGATGGCGAGCCGGTGGTGATCGGGGTGACCTTCGATGTGACCGAAACGCGGATGTTGGAACGAGAGTTGCGTGAAACCGCATTGCGTCAGACGCGTAACCGGGCTTTCCTGCAAGACATCTTTGATGCCATTCCTACCCCTATTGCAGTAAAAAACGAACAGCATGTCTATGTGATGGCTAATCGCGCATTGGCCAGTGCGCATGGCATGACCCCCGACCAGATGATCGGGAAAACGACCTGGGATTTCAACCTGCCCGAGATTGCACAGGAAACCGTGCGCAACGATGATCGTCTTTTTGCGATCGGTCCAGGCGTGATGAGCGAACGGGATGTTCCAGTTGTCTATGCTGATGGCAAAACCCACCAGGTTCATCTGCGCAAATTGGTGTGCCTGGATCCTGACGGGGCACGGCTGATCGTCACCTCCAACAGCGATGTGACCGACCTGCTGGAAAAAGAGGCCGCGCTGACGGAAAGCCTGCTGCGCCAGACCCGCAGCGGAGAGTTCCTGCAAACAGTGTTCGATGCCTTGCCGTTTGCAACGTACGTCAAGGATGAGCGACTGTGTTACGTGATGGCCAACATGGCGCTCAGCGAGTTCTATGGTGTACCCAAGCATGCTTTTTCGGGCAGGCGCGCAGAGGCTTTGATGCCTGAATCGATGGTGATGGAGCTGGAAGCACTGGACCGACAGTTGCTTGAACGGGACGATGGCGAACTGCTCAGCAGTGAGTTATTGATGCGTGATCATCGGGGGCGTCCGCGCAACATCCTGTCACACAAAAAACTGGTCCGGGATGCAGATGGCAAGCGTGTGATCATTGGCCTCAACCAGGATGTGACGCCTTTGCGAGAGGCCGAGAAAGCCCAGATCCACGTCCTGGAACGACTCGATACGCTGGTTCATAACGCGCCACTGGGGATCACCCTGCTGGATCGGGAGGGACGGTTCTTGCAGGTCAACCCCTGCCTGCAGCGGTTGCTTGGACGTGACGAAACGCAGATGTGCACGATGCATTATCAGGATATCGTGCCCGTTCGATTCCAGGCGCAGGGCGATGCGAAGATTGAAGAGATCCGGCATGCTGGTGTGATGCAGCCTTTTGAGCTCTGTCTGCTGGGTTCTGATGGGCAGGAGCTGCCGGTGATGGTCAGTGGTGTACTGGTGGGGCGTGGTGAACCGAGCCTGGCTTACTGGTTGCTGGTACAGGATCTGGTCGAACAAAAGCTGGCAGAGGATGAATTGTTACGCCACCGTGATCAGCTCCGTGAACTGGTGTTCGAGCAGACCGCCGATCTGTTGCAGGCCAAGGAGGCCGCCGAGCGCAGCAGTGCTGCCAAATCCGATTTCATTGCCCAGTTGTCACATGAATTGCGTACGCCTTTGCATGCCATCCTGAGTTTTGCCCGTTTGGGGGTGACGCGTGACGGGCAGTGGGGGGCCGAGAAAGTTGGGAGCTACTTTGCACGGATAGCCGAAAGTGGCGAACGCCTGCTCGGGTTGCTGGACGAGCTTCTGGATATTGCCAAACTGGAAGCCGGTTACATGAGTCTGATGCTGCAGCCTACAGATCTTCCCGGGCTGCTGGATAATGTGACATGCGAATTTGAGGCGCTGTTTGCTGCACGCAAGCTGGCATTGAGCCGGATCGATGCGGCACGCCTGCCAATGATCTGGATTGATGGCGCCCGCATAGGCCAGGTCCTGCGCAATCTGCTGTCCAATGCCGTCAAGTTCGCGCCGGAAGGCAGCAGGGTGACGCTGAGAAGCACCATCCTGATGGACGGCCAGGGGCGGCGTGCTGGCGAATCTGTTGAGGGCGGTGTGGTGGAAGTGGCCGTGATAGACGAAGGACCGGGAATCCCTCCCGAAGAGCTGGAACAGATTTTCGACCGGTTCACCCAGAGCAGCCTGACCCGTTCTGTTGCTGGCGGAACAGGTTTGGGTCTGGCAATCTGTCGCGAAATTGTCCAGGCGCATCGGGGGCAGATCCTGGCGCGTAACCGACCGGAGGGTGGCGCCGAGTTCGTGATGCGACTTCCTTTGTTGCGTCAGGCAAATATCGGGTCCGAAAACATTGATATGAGGGACGATGCATGACTGCATCCTTGCTGGTGCTGGATGATGAACCGCTGAACCTCGAAATTATCGGGGAATATCTGTCTGATACAGGCTATCAGCTGACTTTTTTCGAGGACCCGGAATTGGCATGGCATACGCTGGACGCGAGCCCTTACGATTTTGATGTGGTGGTCATGGATCGCATGATGCCCAAGCTCGATGGTCTGTCGTTGCTCCGGCGGATCAAGGCAGATGCCCGGATGAAGCATCTGCCGGTGATCATGCAGACAGCTGCGGCCAGTCCCGAGCAGGTTAGCGAAGGTCTGGCTGCTGGTGCGCATTATTACCTGACGAAACCTTTCCGTTCCGAGGCCCTGCTCGCCATCGTGCGTGCCGCCCTGCATGACCGGGCGCGATGGGCAGATGTTTCCCAGCGCATGGCGAATCATTCCCGTGCGGTACTCCTGATCAAGGAAGCGCAGTTTGTGCTGGCGACGCTTGATGAGGCCGAGGCGGTGGCAGGGTTGCTGGCGCTGACGGCACAGGATGGCGAGACCGTGGCGATGGGCCTGGCGGAACTGCTCGTCAATGGGATCGAGCATGGCAATCTGGGGATCGATTTCCAGACCAAGGCCCGGCTCAAGAGCGAGGAGCGTTGGTTGGAAGAAGTCCACCGTCGACTGGAGTTGCCTGAGCATCAAGACAAACGTGTCCACGTCAAGGTGCAGTGCGAGGACAAGATGATGACTGTCGCAATTAGCGATCAGGGGCCTGGATTCCGCTGGGAAGAGTTTCTGGTCATGTCGCCGGATCGGGCGTTTGCTCCGAATGGTCGCGGGATAGCGGTCTCCAAGCAGATGGCGTTTTCAGATCTGGCCTATCAGGGCAATGGCAATACCGTCGTTGTGCGTTTTCCTCTTGGTACTGATCAGGCGTGAACATCATGCAACGTGAGCAGAATCGTGATGGGACGCACAAGATGAGTTTCCGGAACTTTCGCGTGCTGGTTGTCGATGATACCCAGGCCAATCGGGCATTGCTGCGCGCCTATCTGAATCGCCTCGAATTCCAGATCCTGATGGCCGAAGATGGCGAGCAGGCGCTGGATCTTTACAAGAGTGATCGTCCGGATATTGTCCTGATGGATCTGATGATGCCGAAGATGGATGGATTTGAAGCCATTCGGCATATCCGGGCTCTTGGTGGAGATCGCTGGGTGCCGATCGTCATCGTTTCGGCCATGGACGCTGAGTATGACATCGTGCGAGGGCTGGAAGCCGGCGCGGATGACTATCTGAACAAACCTTTGTCATATCAGGTGTTTGCGGCAAAGATGCAGAACCTGGCGCGTGCCCTGGAATTTCAGGTCAGTCGCGAGGAAGCTCGCCAGCGCGAAGCCGCGGTGTCTGACGCCGTGGTGGATGGCATCCTGACCTTTGATGCCACGTTCAGGATCGTTGGCGCCAATCGTTCTGCGGCGGGTATTTTTGGATGCAGGGAACAGGATCTGCAAGGCGTGGAGATCCGCAGCTTGCTGCTTGATCAGCCCTTGGCAGCGCCTTGGGCAGAAGCCTTTATGGCACATCTGAGTGGTAATGCCCCACGGTTCATCGGCAGTTTGTGTGAAGTGATCGGGCGCCGGCTCGACGGGCGTCGCTTCCCCAGCGAGATCTGTATCAGCGAATTGCCCGTTGCGGATCAGCGCCTGTTCATTGCCGTGGTACGCGACATCAGCGAACGCAAGCGGGTGGAGCATCAACTTGCCGACAATGCTGCGCGTCTTCAGCAATACCACGACGAAGCCGAAGCCGAAGCTGAACTGGCTAAAGACATCATGGAGCGCCATATCCGGCGCGATGCGCTGGAACAAAGCGGGGTACGGCATTGCGTGATGCCGACCCATCGCTTCTCGGGCGATATTGTGCTGGCAGCGCGTTCGCGCAGTGGCAAGCTTTACGCGATGCTGGCGGATGCGACCGGGCACGGCCTGGCAGCGGCGATGAGCGGACTGGCTATCGTGAATGATTTCTATCGTGCGGTAGAAGATGAAATGCCGCTGCGGCGGATGGTCCTGATGCTCAACAATGCCCTGACGGAATTACTGCCGATCGGCCGTTTCGTTTCTGCGGCATTGGTGGTTCTTGATCAGGAAGTGCGTACAGGCGCCTTGTGGCTCGGTGGTGTGCCGGATGTGTTGAGGATCGGACTGGATGGTCATGTCGCGCAACGTTTCCTGGCAGACCAATTGCCACTGGGAATCCAGACCTGGCAGGACGAGGATGTCGTGATCCAGCCTTTGGAATGGACCGAACATTCGGAGCTGTTGTTGTGTTCGGACGGCTTGATCGAGGCAGAAGGTGGTGCGGGAATCGCGTTCGGATTTGAAAGTGTGCAACGTGCGATTCTGGATGCTGGTTCGATGAATCGTCTGGATGCTTTGCGGCTGGCCTTGCATCGTCATCTGGGGGATCTTGCCGGTCATGATGACATTTCAATGCTGCTGCTGGATCTGCCCGAGTAAGCCCTGAGCGGGCGCAAGCCCCGCACGGGGAGTGCCCGTACGGGGTCCGGCTTTCAGTGCAGGGTGCTGCCGCTTTCTTCAAGCAGGCTGTTGTCATCCAGCCAGCGCCGGGCTGCCCGTTCGGTTTCGAAGATCCGGATATCGGCATCCACGACGAATTGCGAGAACCATGCGCCCCAGGTTACGAACTGATCGTCGGTCAATACCGCGATGCGCCTGAAATCACTTGGATGGGCACGTGCGTAGCGCCATTCCTCGATGGCGACGTCCAGTGAATAGCCGGTCATGCTGCGCAGATCGAGCAGCAGATCAATCGGACGATTGAACAGCACACGATAGTTGGATGCCTCTTCAAAGGCTTTGCAGTCGGACAGCGTGACGGTGCCATAGGCTCGCATTTCCACACGTTCAGGCATGATGTCGGTGGTGATCATGATCCATCTCCTCGGGCGGATTTTTGTGGAGGAAAGCCATTCACGACCGCTGTTGCCGTGTTCAGCCGTAAGGCTTTCACGCTTTGACTATAGTTCCGCTCAGGCTTCGTTGCCACGCTCCATTGCGTGGTCTGCCCATACCGCCGGATGGGTGGAGATCAGGCTGGCGATGATGATGGTGGCGATCCCGAGCCACGACAGCAGCGATAAACGGTCCCCCCACAGTGCAACGCCGTACAGGCTCGAAAAGATCACGGTGGTGTAGCTCAGACTGGCGGTCACGATGGTCCGGCCGCTGCTGTAGGCACGCGTCAGGGCAAGCTGGCCGAGGCAACCGAATACGCCGACTGCGAGCAGAAAGCTCCACTGCGTGGTCGTGGCATGTGTGGCGTTGCTGGGCAGGGTCAGCCCCAAGGGCAGGGCCAACAAAGTACAGGTTGCCGAGAAGATGAAGACCGTGCGCCATTCTGGTTCGCCAACGCGGCCCAGCTCGCGCAGATTCAGTTGGGCAATGCAGGCGAGCAAGCCGGATCCCAGTCCCAGCAAGTCGCCCAGCCATTGGTCTTGCGAGATGGTGGGTTGCAAGACCATGGCGACGCCAGCGAATCCGAGTCCCAGCGCCAGCAGGACGGGGAGTGGCGGATGGCGGCGGCTGCGCAGCGTCAGGATTGCGGCCATGAACAGTGCCGATGTGTTATTGAGCGTCACCGCGGCAGCCAGTGGCAGGCGGGCAATGGTGGCGAAGTACAAGAGCATGCCCAGTGTGCCAACCGTGGAGCGGTACAGATGGGGTCGCCAATACGTTGATCGTAACGAGAGTCGATGCCAGAGGATCCAGCCGCCCAGCATCAGGACGGGAATGAAACCACGCATGAATACCGTTTGGCCAAGGTTGAAATGGTTGCCTGCGAGTTTGACGCAGGCGCCCAGACTGGACATCAGGAAACAGGAAATGACCATCCAGAATGTCTTCATGAGGGACGCCGGATCGAAACAAGACGACGCCGGGCAAGCCGCCCCGGCGTCGTTGAAGAGAGTGTTGTGAATTGAGAAATTAGCGGGCAGGTAATGCGCACGCGTGGCGCGTGACGGCCCGCCGTTGCTAATGCTTGTCGAAGAATTGCTCGTTTTCTGTCGACCCTTTCAGCGCGGTGGTCGATGACTGCCCGCCCTCGATGCATTGGGTGACTGCATCGAAATAGCCCGTGCCTACCTCGCGCTGATGTTTCACGGCGGTGAAACCACGCTCGGCTGCGGCGAACTCGGCCTGCTGCAGTGCCACGAAAGCGCTCATGTTGTTCCGGGCGTAGCCGTAGGCCAGATCGAACATTGCGTAGTTCAGGCTGTGGAAGCCCGCCAAGGTGATGAACTGGAATTTGTAGCCCATTGCGCCAAGCTCGCGCTGGAAGCTGGCGATCACCGAATCGTCGAGGTTCTTTTTCCAATTGAATGAGGGCGAGCAGTTGTAGGCCAGCATCTTGCCCGGAAACCGGGCATGGATCGCTTCAGCAAAGGCCCGAGCATACGCGAGGTCCGGTTTGCCGGTTTCGCACCAGATCAAGTCGGCCCATGGCGCATACGCCAGTCCGCGGGAGATCGCCTGGGCCAGCCCCGGCTTGGTGCGGTAGAAGCCCTCAATGGTGCGTTCCCCGGTACAGAATGGCTGATCATTAGGATCGACATCGGAAGTCAGCAGGTCTGCGGCTTCGGCGTCCGTGCGCGCCACCAGCAAGGTCGGCACTCCCAGTACATCGGCGGCGAGTCTTGCCGCCACCAGTTTGGCAATCGCTTCGCGGCTGGGAACCAGCACCTTGCCGCCCATGTGCCCACATTTCTTGACGGAGGCAAGCTGATCCTCAAAGTGTACGCCGGCCGCTCCGGCTTCAATCATCGCCTTCATTAGTTCGAAGGCGTTCAGTACGCCACCAAAGCCGGCTTCGGCATCTGCCACGATGGGGGCGAAATAGTCCAGATAGTCGGTGTCTTCCGGGTTTTTGCCTTCGGACCACTGGATCTGGTCCGCACGTGTGAAGGTGTTGTTGATCCTGCGGACGACAGCAGGGACGGAGTTGGCCGGGTAGAGGGATTGGTCCGGGTACATCTCGCCGGCAATGTTGGCATCTCCGGCTACCTGCCAGCCTGATAGATAGATCGCCTGCAGGCCGGCCTTGACCTGTTGCATGGCCTGGTTGCCGGTCAGGGCGCCGAGCGCATTGACGAAGGGGGTTGTGGAGATGAGATGCCAGAGTTTCTCGGCGCCACGTCGTGCCAGGGTGTGTTCGACTTGTACAGAGCCGCGCAGACGGACCACGTCTGCTGCGGTATAGCTGCGCCGGATGCCTTGCCAGCGCGGGTTGTGCTGCCAGTCCTGCTCGAGTTGCCTGATTTGTTCGCTGCGGGTCATGCTCGTTCTCCTGTTGGGTGGATGCTTGCCGGTGGATGTTTTTATAACCGGCGAGTCAGTATAGGAAAATCGATGCTGCACAGCAGCAAAATATGCATAGGGGTTTGCTCTAGGCAGAGGGCTGAGCCGCGCTCATGAAAAAGCCGCCCGAAGGCGGCTTGGGTGATGGAGCCGGATAATAATCAGGCGTGAACTTCTTCTTCCTCAAACTGCAGGGCGACTTTTCCGTCCGGATCCACGTCGATTCCGACCTTGCCGCCGTGGGCCAGGCGGCCAAACAGCAGCTCGTCGGCCAGAGCGGAGCGGATCGTGTCCTGGATCAGGCGGGCCATCGGGCGGGCGCCCATCAAGGGGTCGAAACCTTTGTCCGCGAGCCAGCTCTTGAGGGCTTCGGTGAAATACACCTCGACCTTTTTCTCCTGTAACTGGTCTTCAAGTTGCATCAGGAATTTGTCGACCACGCGCAAGATGATGTCGCGATTGAGCGCCTTGAACGAAATGACGGCATCCAGCCGGTTGCGGAATTCCGGCGAAAACAGTTTCTTGATCTCGACCAGCTCGTCACCTGCTTCGCGGCTTGCGGTGAAGCCCATCGTGCTTTTCTGGATGGTTTCCTGCCCGGCATTGGTGGTCATGATCAGGATCACGTTGCGCAGATCCGCCTCGCGGCCATTGTTGTCGGTGAGCTTGCCGTGGTCCATGACCTGCAACAGGATGTTGTAGATATCCGGATGGGCCTTCTCGATTTCGTCGAGCAGCAGCACGCAATGCGGTTTTTTGGTGACGATCTCGGTGAGTTGGCCGCCCTGGTCAAAGCCGACATAGCCGGGGGGCGCACCGATCAGACGACTGACGGCATGGCGCTCCATGTATTCGCTCATGTCGAAACGGACCAGCTCGATGCCCAGTGTGTAGGCAAGCTGACGGGCGACCTCGGTCTTGCCGACGCCGGTCGGACCGGAGAACAGGAAGGATCCGATCGGTTTGGCCGGATTGCCCAGCCCCGAGCGGCTCATCTTGATGGCCTTGGCAAGCGCGTCAATGGCTGCTTCCTGACCAAACACCAGATTCTTCAGATCGCGGTCCAGAGAGGCCAGTGCCGTACGGTCATCATTGGAGACCGAGCGCGGCGGGATGCGTGCAATACGTGCGACGATTTCCTCGATTTCGCCTTTGCCGATGGTTTTCTTCTGACGGCTCTTGGGCAGGATGCGCTGGGCCGCACCGGCTTCGTCGATCACATCAATGGCCTTGTCAGGCAGATGCCGGTCGTTGATGTAACGTGCCGAGAGCTCCGCGGCGCTGGTAATGGCGGCGGAGGAATACTTGATGCCATGGTGTTCCTCAAAGCGGCTTTTGAGGCCCTTGAGAATCTCGATGGTTTCCGATACAGACGGTTCGCTGACATCTATCTTCTGGAAGCGCCGTGACAGGGCGTGATCCTTTTCGAAGATGCTGCGGAACTCGGTGTAGGTGGTTGCCCCGATGCATTTGAGCTGGCCCGAAGAGAGCGCCGGTTTGAGCAGGTTTGAGGCATCCAGCGTTCCACCGGAAGCTGCACCGGCGCCGATCAGGGTGTGGATTTCATCGATGAACAGGATGGCATTCTGGTTCTCGATGAGTTGCTTGAGCACGGCCTTCAGGCGTTGCTCAAAATCACCCCGGTACTTGGTTCCGGCCAGCAGTGCGCCCATGTCCAGTGCGTACACTTGCGCATCGGCCAGAATTTCCGGGACACGGCCTTCAACGATATGGCGCGCCAGCCCTTCGGCAATCGCGGTCTTGCCGACGCCGGCTTCACCAACCAGAAGCGGATTGTTTTTGCGGCGTCGGCACAGGGTCTGAATCACGCGCTCCAGTTCCTTGTCGCGCCCGATCAGGGGATCGATCTTGCCCACCAGCGCCTGCTGGTTCAGGTTCTGGGTGTAATTCTCCAGGGCGCCGCCAGGGCCGGCGGCTTCGCCTTCTCCTTGTTCACCATTCTCGCCTTCGCTGGTCTTCTTCTCGGACGAGCCCGGCGTCGGGCTGGCCTTGGCCACACCATGCGAAATGAAGTTCACCACATCCAGGCGCGAGATGCCCTGACGTTGCAGGAAGAACACTGCGTGCGAATCCTTTTCGCCAAAGATGGCTACGAGCACGTTGGCGCCATTCACTTCCTTCTTGCCCGAGGATTGGACGTGCAGGATCGCGCGCTGGATGACGCGCTGGAAGCCCAGCGTGGGCTGCGTATCGATTTCCTCTTCACCGGAAACCGTCGGGGTGTGTTCGTTGATGAAGGTCGTCAGTTCCCGACGCAGCTCTTCGATGTTGGCCGCGCACGCGCGCAGAACCTCGGCAGCGGAAGGGTTGTCCAGCAGTGCGAGCAGCAGGTGCTCCACCGTGATGAACTCGTGACGCTTTTGTCGGGCTTCCACAAAAGCCATGTGGAGGCTTACTTCCAGTTCCTGGGCAATCATTATGCTTCCTCCATCACGCACGCCAGCGGATGCTGGTTCTGACGCGCAAAACTGCCAACCTGCTCGACTTTCGTCGCGGCTACGTCGCGCGGAAACGTTCCGCAGACGCCCCTGCCTTCATGATGGACTGCCAACATGACACGCGTTGCCTGTTCGCGATCCATCCCAAAAAACTTCTGCAGCACAATCACGACGAAGTCCATTGGGGTGTAATCGTCGTTCAGCAGCAAGACCTTGAACATCGGTGGTGCCTGCAGCCTAGTGCGTTCTGCTTCAAGCGTTGTTTCGTGTTGTTTACGGGTAGCCATGGCACCCATTCTAATGACTCCGACCCATACATCAAGTTCCGTTCTTCCCTTGAAAATGGTGGCTATTCCGGCTTTCTCAAGAGCGATCCCGATATCGGGCAAATACCCGCCCTGTGATCAGGACAGAAGAATCTTTTGCCGAGTCAACTCAAGCAATCCACGTGCCTGATAACGGACCTGACAATCCGATCTGTCGTATTTATGCCAACGGCGCAGACAGGCTCTCTTGACGGCACTAGAGGCAAGGCGTAAAAGCCGACTGTGCTCCGTCGTGATGCGTTCAGCAACATGACATCGACGGCAACGTCGGGTAATCCAAGAAGCACACCCGCACAAGCGGGATTGAGACAGATAAACCAGAGGAAGAAGGAAGAGGTAAGGGGTATGGCAACTGGTACAGTGAAGTGGTTTAACGACGCCAAAGGGTTCGGTTTCATTACGCCGGACGATGGAAGCGAAGATTTGTTCGCGCATTTTTCCGCCATCAACATGAACGGCTTCAAGTCGCTCAAAGAAGGTGAAAAAGTTTCGTTTGAGCCGACGCAGGGCCCGAAGGGCAAGCAGGCTTCGAATATTCAGCGCGCCTGATCTGACTGCCCGTTCAACGAGCAGCAAAAAGGCCCGTCGTTTCAGGACGGGCCTTTTGTTTTGGTCCTTGTCATGAGCCGCATCCTCCTTCTGAACAAACCTTTTGGCGTTCTGAGCCAGTTCACTGGCGAACCGGGGCAACGCACGCTGGCCGCGTTCGTGACGGAGAAGGATGTGTATGCCGCCGGGCGTCTGGATGCAGACAGCGAAGGTCTTTTGCTGCTTACCGACGATGGCCGTCTGCAGCACCAGCTGGCAGATCCCAAGCACAAGCAACCCAAGGTTTACCTGGCCCAGGTAGAAGGGCTCCCTGCACCAGAGGCGCTGCAGCAATTGCGTGGCCGACTGGATCTGGGCGATTTCGTAACCCAGCCTTGCAAAGCCGAGCAGGTCGCTGATCCGGATTGGTTGTGGCCGCGGGATCCCCCGATCCGTGAGCGTAAGAGCATTCCGACCAGCTGGCTCCGGATCGAGTTGCGTGAAGGCAAGAACCGCCAGGTCAGGCGCATGACGGCCAAGGTGGGTTTGCCAACCTTGCGTCTGATCCGGGTTTCTATCGGTCCCTGGCAACTCGGGGATTTACGGCCCGGGCAATGGCGTCTGGCCTGAGCAACAATGTGCGCTCAGGGCTCGGCCTTGTGCAGGATTGCCCGGTAGAATCCAGTGCTATTGTTGTTTTCCGGTTTAGCAGAAAGCCATCCATGAAACTCCGTTGTGTAATTGCTGCGCTACTGGCGCTTGTTTCTTTTGCTGCCGCGGCAGAGGCATTGAAAACGGTTGATCTGTCGATCGGGATGTACCGGATCCAGGCTGAAGTGGCCGCTACGCAACAAGCCCGTGAATTGGGTTTGATGAATCGTCAGACGATGCCGCAGCAGGCCGGCATGCTCTTCGTTTTCGAGCAGGCCCAGCCTTATTGTTTCTGGATGAAGAATACTTTGCTGTCTTTGTCGATTGCGTTCATCGATGAGGCTGGGCAGATTGTCAATCTGGCGGACATGCAGCCGCAGACCGAAACCAATCATTGTGCGGTCAAGCCCATCCGGTATGCGCTGGAAATGAATCGGGGATGGTTCAAGGCCAAAGGGATCAAGGCAGGGGCGACCGTGAATGGCATCGTGACGCCAGCCGGAAAATAGCCTCGCACGGCAAGAGCTAGCCTGCCCAGGGCGCTAGCTGTCCTACACAGACAAGGCTTACTGGTCTTTGCCGGAACCACCCAGCAGGAACGCGACAGAGCGTGCGCCGCGCTTGTTGTCGGGTTTGGTGGATACGCTGTTGGTTTTCGCCGGAGAGATGGCTTCCGGGGCCTTGCTGCTGGTGTAGGGGCGGTCGAAGTCGAAACCGTCTTCCGCGATGTTGCGCTTGGGACGTGCCTTGGCTGCGGGTCTGGCATCTTCACTGCGGGAGACCGGACGGCTCGCTTCGAAGCTGTCGTCGCTGGCCTGACGCCTGGGCTTGGCATGTCCGCCGCGGAAACGACGCAGCTCTTCCACGGAAGTTTCCGGGCCGAAGCCGGGTACGAGCTGTTGTGGGATCTTGAGCTTGATGAGCTTTTCAATGGCCACCAGCTTGTAATTCTCTTCCGGCGCGACCAGGGATACCGCTGCGCCTTGTTTGCCGGCACGGCCCGTACGGCCGATCCGGTGGATATAGTCTTCCGGCGTGCCGGGGATTTCGAAGTTCACCACGTAAGGCAGGTCATCGACATCCAGGCCTCGTGCTGCGACGTCAGTCGCGACCAGTACGCGGGTTGCGCCGGACTTGAAGTTCTCGAGTGCGGCCGTGCGTTCAAGCTGGGTCTTGTCGCCGTGGATCGCGTCGGCTGAGATGCCTTCTTTCTGCAGGTGACGGGCCAGGCGTGCGCAACCGAACTTGGTGTTGACGAAGACCAGTGTCTGACCCAAACCATCCGCGCCGGCGTTGAGCAATTCGGCCAGCAGATCGCGTTTGACATGGCTGGACACCGGGTGCACGAGGTGGCTGATGGTTTCCGAGACGGTATTGCGGCGTGCAACTTCGATGAGTTGCGGCGCACGCAGCATGCTGTCGGCCAGCTTCTTGATTTCTTCCGAGAAGGTCGCCGAGAACAACAGGCTCTGACGTTTGCTCGGGAGCAGGTTCAGGATGCGGCGGATATCCGGGATGAAACCCATGTCCAGCATGCGGTCTGCTTCATCAAGCACCAGGAATTCGACCTGGCCGAGGAGGATGGTTTTCTGTTCGACGTGATCAAGCAAGCGTCCCGGCGTGGCGACCACGATCTCGATGCCGCGGCGCAGCTCGGCAATCTGGGCTTTCATGTCTACGCCGCCGTAAATGCAGGTGGAGCGTAGCGGCAAATATTTGCTGTAGGTCTGCACCGATTCGTGGACCTGCATGGCCAGTTCGCGCGTCGGAGCGATGATCAAGGCCCGCACCGGATGGCGTGCCGGCGACGTGCTGGGACTGGCGTGTGGCGCCAGCCGTTGCAGCAAAGGCAGGGTGAAACCAGCGGTTTTGCCGGTGCCGGTCTGGGCCCCGCCCATGACATCGCCTCCCGCCAGTACGACCGGAATGGCTTGGCATTGGATCGGGGTCGGCTCGGTGTAGCCAGCCTCTTCGACGGCGCGTAACAGTTCGGGGATCAGCCCCAGATCGGCAAAACTCATGTGCTTGGAATGGGCCGCAACGGCAGCGGGCCGGCGGACTTTTGCGAAAGGAAACAAGACAGTATAACCGTCATCGGGTTTCACCGTCGGTATTGCTTCTCCTGCTCGGCACCGTGGGGCTGGGTTTTTGCCAAATAAGCCGTCACTTCCTCGCGGTCATGGTAGAGGTGGCGGATGCGCAGGACGTAGCTGTCTCCGTGCAGCTTGAAGCGCGCATCGATGAGCTGGCGGCAGCGCTTGAGTTCGTCGAAACGCTTCTTCATGGGCAACTTCAGGTTGAAGATGCAGCGCCGGGCGCGTCCTGAAGCGACCCAGTCAGCGACCAGCTGGGCGATGCGGGCGGGTTGCTCCACCATGTCGCAGACCAGCCATTCCACCTGTTTGCGTGGTGAACGCCAGGTAAAGCCGTCGGCCCGGACATGTTCCACCATGCCGCCAGCAATCAGCGAGGGCGCAATCGGACCGTTATCCACGGCAAATACATGCAGGCCACGTTCGGCAAACTGGTAACTCCAGCCGCCAGGGGCTGCGCCGAGGTCGATGGCGTAGAGGCCGGCCCGCAGGCTGTTGTTACGTTCTTCTTCGGTCATCAGGGCATCAAAGGCCTCTGCAAGTTTGAGTGTCGAGCGGCTCGGGGCTTCACGCGGCATGCGCAAGCGTGCAATGCCCATGGGCCAGGGCGAGGCATCACCGGGACGGCTCAGGCCCAGATCAATCTGGCTGGAATCCTTGAAGAACAGATGCAGCGTGGGCAAGTCTTCCTTGTTATTGCGCAGGATGCGGCGTGCCGTGAGCGCGCGTTCGATGTGCGGGATGAATCGCTTGAGGAAGCCGCCCAGGGTTTTGGCGTCGTTGGTGTCGGCTGTTTCCACTTCGAGACGGCCGATCTGGATGTTCAGTGCAGCAATGGCCTCGATCAACGGGGTGGCACGATCTTCGGTCGGCAATTCGCTGAGGCGTTCCACCCACACGCTGCGCTGGCGGGCAAAGACAAAAGCCACGAATGGCGCCGCTTCCAGGGCGAGCTCCCAGTCGAAGACCTCATGGAAGACGTAATGGACGCACCCCGTATTCGGGGCTGTACGTACGATGCCGCTGATTCCCGCGCGTTGCGCCAGAATTTCGGTTTCGGCAGCGCATTCGTGTTCAAAGCCGGGGCGACACAGCAGGATGAAACCTTTGGCGGTTGGAGACATTGTTATGGTTTACCGCGATGATGGCAGGCATGGATGTTAGCCTAGCTATGCCCACAGGACCATGCCTTGAACGAGTTCCTGTTGTTACGATTGCTTCTTTCCTGTGCCTGTCGATAATCATTGCATGGACTCCGTAAAGCCTAGCGCGTCAGCCGCCCGGATCGTCGCCGTCGCAGAACTGCGCCACGGCATGTTTGTCGCGGATCTTGACCGGCCCTGGCTGGGCACCCCCTTTCTGCTGCAGGGTTTCCTGATCGAAGACGATGAACAGATCGCGCATCTGCGTGATCTGTGCAGCTTCGTGCGGATTGATCCTGCGCGCTCGATCGGAATGAGTTTTACCCCTCCGGAGCGAGGCTCCCGCAGCCCCCGGGTGCGTCGCCATCTGCCTGCTTTCGTGCAGGAGGATGTGCAACGTGGCAGGCTCGATTTCATGGCCTTCTTGCGGCGCTTGTTACGGCGCGGCAAAGGTGATGTCGATGACATCCAGGTGGAACTGCTTGCCGCTGGTCGTGAAGCACGTGCTCTGGCCGCGGATGGTGTCGATGTGCCGCTGGAGCTTGAAATGCTGGCGGGGGCGCCGGCCTACGATGGTGCGGAGCGGGCCGTTGCGCAGGTGCTGAGTGACATCCGTACCAGGAGCGCAGTGGATCTGTATCAGGCCGAGGTTGCGGTGCATGACATGGTCTGCAGCGTGATGCGCAACCCGGATGCCCTGATGTGGATTGCGCGTTTGCGTACGGGGAACGAGAAAGCGTATCAGCGGGCGCTGGACACCAGTGTGCACATGATGGTGTTCGGCAACAGCATGGGCATGCGTGAGGCTGAACTGGAACTGCTGGGGCTGGCGGGGCTTGTGCTGGATATCGGCTGTCTGCATCTTCCCGCGGCGCTTCAGGACAAGACGGGGGGATTATCGCCTGACGAGCATGCCGAATACCAAAAGCATGTCGGGTATTCCATCGAGATCTTGAATGAGTGCAGCCAGACGAAGCCGGAGCTGATTGCAGTGGTGCGTCGGCATCATGAAAGAATCGATGGCAGCGGCTATCCGGATGGCCTGCACGGCGACGCAATCGGGCTGTATGGCGAAATGGCCGGTGTGGTCGACAGTTATTGCGCCATGGTGCGCCAGCGTTCGCATGCACAAGCCATATCCAGCCAGCAGGCGCTCGAAATCCTGCTCAAGGAGCGGGATGTCCGCTTCAGTGCCAATGTGCTGGACCAGTTCGTTCAGTGCGTTGGCCTGTATCCGGTCGGCGCTCTGGTCGAGCTGCATACGGGCGAGGTTGGTGTGGTGGTGGCACAGAACCGGGTGCGTCGGCTTCAACCAAGAATCATGGTGCTTTTGCAGGCTGACAAGCAGGCGTTGAGCTATCCGCTGATGCTGGATCTGCTCTACGAACCCAAGGCTCCCGATGGTTCTGTCTATCGGATCCTGCGTGGTTTGCCGCCTGATGCTTACGGAATTGATCCGCAGGAATTCTATCTCGGATGAACAATATGGAAGCACCTTCCGCGTGCGCGCTGACGGAGGATCTGTCTGCCTTGCTCGCGATCCGGCAATTTGATCCGGGCGTTTTATCCGGCGAAATTCTCCGGGCGATCCAGCCGGACCTGGAGGGGGGCTTCGAAACCCCAGCGCTGGCCGATGCGCTGGCAGGGCTAGCCCGGCATGGCTGGGACGGTCTGGCGGATTTCGAGCGGACCTGGCGTGCGGCGCTGTTGGCAGGTGCGCCGGCATCGCTTGCCGCAGAGGGCGTGCGTGCATGGCTGGTGGCTCTGACGCGAGAGCCCATGAGCGTCGGCCAGCTTGCTGCCGTCCAGGCACTGGCGCTGCATGTCGCGGGTCGTGCCGCCGAACTGGTGCGGCAGACCGTATCGTGCAGTGATGCACGGCAGACGCTTGCAGAACTCCTGCGGGCGGCCGCGCCGGGCGCGCAAACCGGCGTACTCATCCTGCACTTGCCGGCGTTCCTGGAGGCGCTTGAAGATCCCGGTGGTCCCTGGCAAGTGGAACTGGTACAGGCCGTGATGGCGCGATTGCGGCCTGGCGACTGGTTTCTCCAGAGCTCTGCACACGAATGGCTGTTGCTGATGCCCGAATTGCGTTCTGCCACCCAACTGCCACTTGCCGCCCAGGCGTTCAGCACGGCGTGCACTGAGGTGTTGGCCCTGCATTTCGGGCTACACCAGAACACGCTCTGCGTGGGTGCCGCCTTGGCGCCGGAGGATGGTCAGTCGGCTCCCGAACTCTTGTTCGCAGCGCGCACCGCAGCGATGCACGCGCGGACGCGTGGCGAGACGTTTGGCCGCTTCCAGCCGGAACGTGGTGCCCTGCGTGATGATCAGGAGCTGGGGCTGGAGTTTGCGCGGGCCTTGCAATCCAATGCCCTGCTTTTGCACTTCCAGCCTCAGGTGTGTCTGGGGCAGAACCAGTGCATCGCGGTGGAAGCCCTGCTGCGCTGGCGCAATGCAAAAGGAATATGGGTCAGCCCGCCGTATCTGATTTCCCTGGCCGAGCGATTGGGTTTGCTGCCCCGTCTGTGCGACTGGCTGATTGCCGAAGCCTGTCGCCAGTTGTCCGTGCTCAGCAAAGCGGGGTTCTCTTTGCGTGTCGCAATCAATCTGACTGCACGCGATTTCTACGATGTGGACTTGCCGGCGCGCGTCAAGCAGCTGGCGCTTACCTGGGGAGTGAATCCGCAGCAACTGGTGATCGAGGTGACCGAGACCACCCTGATTGCTCAGCCCCAGCGGGCTCTTGGCGTGTTTGAAGCGCTGCGCGCTTTGGGTTGCCGCATCTCGCTGGACGATTTCGGGACTGGCAATTCGTCACTGGCCTATCTGCGCGAACTGCCCGTCGACGAGATCAAGATCGATCGCTGTTTCGTGGCCGATGTGCTCGAGAGCAGCCGGTCGGCGGCCATCGTGCGCAGTGTGATTGCGTTGGGGCGCGGGCTGGGGCTGAATGTCGTGGCCGAAGGGGCCGAGCATGAAGCCGTGATTGCCTGGCTCCGGGACGAAGGGTGTTCCGTGGTGCAGGGGTTCGGTTTTGCGCGCCCCATGAGCAGTGAAGCCCTGCTCGAATGGTTGAGGTCTCGTCCGGACTCAGTACGCGCCTGAGTCGGCCTTGGCGGCACGCCTGCGGGAACTGCTTTTGGTGGCCGGTGTTTCGGCGGGGGCGGAAGCTTCTTCGGTAGCGGCGTCGGGCTTGCTGGATTTTGCAGCAGGCAAGACTGGGGGCAGTTCCGGCTTGACCGTATCGATCTTGTTTTCCGCCATGTAATCGTTCATGTCTTTCCAGCCCGCAAAGACAGATGCCTTCTGCGCCGTCGGATTCAGCGCGTAGCAATCCTCCAGGGCGCGTCCGGCATGACGACAGGCGCCACCGATGGCCTTCCCTTCAGCATCCTTGGCCTCCGCCTGTTTGGCCGGGTCGGGGATGCCCAGTCGCTCGCAGGCGGTGAGGGCGCAGAGAAGGATGGGCAGAAGGCAGAAGGCGGGGGCTTTCATGAGCGGATGGCCGTGGCTGGATAAGATTTTAACGACATCTTCCGGGCGGGCTTGAATGCTGTTGCACAGATTTCCGGTAGGACCGTTTGTCACTTGCCGGCTCCGGCTTGTTCTTCTCACGCGCCTATAATCCGCCTTCCGCTCGTGGCGTTTCTGGAGTTTCTGATGCACGCAATTCCCTTTCGCGCAGGCCAAAGCCTGCTGGTATCCCTGTTTTTCACACTGACGGCGCTGCCGGTGCTGGCTGCTCCGGCCAAAAAAGCGCCTGCTGCTGCCCCCGCCGCATCGACAAGGATCGAGCTTACCCACCAGCTTGGTGCCGACACTGGCGAACAGATCGCCCGGATCGTTGAACGTTTCAATGCGCAGAGCAAGGTCGGACAGATCTCCTTGTCGGATCGTCCCTGGGGAGAAGGTACCCAGCCGCAACTGGCGATCATTGCCGATACTGACAACGAAGCGGCCGTGCTGAGCGGACGTCATTTCAAACCGCTCTGGCGGGTCATGAAAGATGCCGGCGAACCACTACAGGCTTTACCTGTGCCGCGCTTCATGGTGCCTTCGGCGCTGGATGCAGCAGGGCATCCGCTGGCTTTGCCGGTGGGCTTGTCGACGCCGGTCGTGTTCTTTAACAAGGATGCACTGACCAAGGCCGGTGCGGATCTGGGTGCCCTGCCGAAAAGCTGGAACGAATGGCAGGACGTGCTCGGCAAGCTCTACCAGAGCGGCGTCGGGTGTCCGATGACGGTTTCGCAGCCGGTGTCGACCCTGCTCGAAAACGCAAGTGCCTGGAACAACCAGAGCTTCGTCACGGGGGGCAAGAGCGAGCAGATCGCCGTGAATGGTCTTATCCAGGTCAAACATATCGCCAAGATGAGCACCTGGTACAAGTCGCGTTATCTGCACTACTTCGGCCGTGGCGACGAAGCGGAAGCGCATTTCACCAGTGGCGAGTGTGCTGTGCTGGTTGGCCCTTCTGCTGCTTTCCCGGGGCTCGTGCGAACCGCCGCCTTCCCGGTCGGTGTCAGCAGCTATCCCTATCACGACGATGCTTATGGCGCGCCGCAGAATACCTGGGCCGATGGCCCTGCGTTGTGGGTTGCGGCCGGGCGTAGTGCGGCCGAATACAAGCTGGCTGCTGCCTTCGTCCGCTTCTGGCTGGCGCCGCAGAATCAGGTCGATTGGCAGGTGAATGCGGGCTTCCTGCCACTTAGTGCAGCGGGCTTGATTGCCACCCAGTCCAGCAAGCTGCTCAAGGAAGAGCTGCAAGCCCAGCGTGTGGCAATCGCCCAGCTTACCTACAAGCCCGTCAGCAGTGCGTCGGCTGCCAGTGCCTACGCTCACCGTGCCGGGGTGCGCCGTGTCCTGGCCGAAGAGATGGAAGATGTCTTCGCCGACAAGAAGCCGGCCAAGCAGGGACTTGATGACGCCGTGCAGCGGATTCGTAGTGGCCGGCTGAATTGAGCGTCTGGGTTTATCCCCGGGTCATGGCGCACCGCTGTGGCGGTGCCCTGGCTCCGGAAAACACACTGGCCGGGTTCGCCATCGCGGCACTGCTCGGCTGTGGCGGGGTGGAGTTCGATGTGATGCTCTCTGCTGAGGGCACGCCCTGGCTGATCCACGACGAAACCCTCGAACGCACCACCAACGGCTGTGGAAAGGTCTGTGAAAGTACCGATGCCGTGCTTGCCGGACTGGATGCTGGTTGCATGCATCACCGTGCTTATGCTGGCGTTCGTCTCCCCCGGTTTGAAGCGGCGCTGACCGAATGCCGCCGGCTCAATCTGCGCGCCAACATCGAGATCAAACCCGCCATCGGGCACGACGCTGCTACGGCCACGCGGGTTGCCCGCATGGCGGCAGAGGCTGCGGGCCTTGCCGGCTCGCTGCTGCTTTCCTCTTTCTCCGAAGAGGCGCTGCATGTTGCCCGGCGGGAAGCGCCGCAACTGCCGCGGGCCTTGCTGGTCGAGGCGCTGCCTTCCGATTGGCACGCGCGCTGTGTCAGCCTCGGGGTCATTGCCGTGCATGCCAACAGTGCCTTGTTGACGCATGCACAGGCACAAGCCATCAAGCGTGCCGGCTTGCATCTGGCGGTCTATACCGAGAACGCGCCGGTTCATGCGCAGGAATTGTTTGCCTGGGGTGTCGACTGCCTCATCACGGATCGTCCGGACATCGTGCACGCCTAGTTCCGGTGCACAGGCACGTCGGCTGCGGACCTGCGCGGTGCGCCTGATATTTCATTTGCATGTCACGAAAAATTCATCGTTTCCAGCCATCAAGGCCGCGTCAGGATGGCCGATGCAGCCCCGTGCGGTGCGTCTTGGCGCCGTGGCTTCGAACGGGGAATCATGAAAATTTCAAAACAGTTACAGTGGCTGGCGATCATCAACGGCGCAGCGCTGGCCGTCGCTTTGTCTTTGAGCGCGTATCGCCTCGCGGATCTGCGCCACGCTTTTGCAGACTACGCGGAGGATCAGGCCGTGCTGTATCGGCTCACCGAAATCAAGGCGACGACGCTGGCGGTTTCACGGGCGGATCTGCTGGCGGCAGACACCGAGAAACAGCTTACGGAAGCTGACACGCTGGTACGCGAGCGCTGGGCTGCGTTACGTGCAGGCCTGCCGCAAGATCAGCAGGAAACCAGCGAAAAGCAGGTGATCGGCAACTGGAGCGACTTCCACAAGAACTTCAAAAGCGCGCTGACAATCTTTACCACTGCGCCGGAAGATGCATTGAGCATTCCCGAGCGGATTTACAGCTTGTATCTCGTTCCGCTCAACCAGACCCTGGACCGCCTCATCGCCGCACGGCAGGTCCAGGCGACGCTGCACCAGGTGGTGATCCACCACCACATCGACAATCTGCTGTGGGGGGTGCTGACGCCGCTGTCGCTGGCCGGGGTGCTCGTGCTGGTGTGCCAGATCCGCTTCGGGCAAGGTATCCGGCGGCGGGTCGTCCAGATGTCGCAGGTGTCCAGACTGTTGGCCGAGGGGGATTTGCGGACGCGTCTGCCTGCGCAGGGCAATGATGAACTGGGCGAGCTGGCCCAGCGGTTCAATCACTTCATCGCGGCATTCGAGTCCATCCTGCGTGAGGTGAAGCTCGCCGCCAGCGCCGTACGCCAGCATGCCCATCAGGCGGCCCAGCGCAGTGTGGCACTGGGCGAGCGCAGCACCGTGCAGGCCACGAGTCTGGATGAGACCAATCAGGCGATTGCCGAGATCAACGCCGCCATCGATCTGATCGCCAGTTCTGCGGCGGACGCTTCACAGTCTTCCGCCGCCGTCCGCAACATGGGCGAGGTGGCGCAGAAGATCGGGGTGCAGACCGCCAGTGAACTCGAAGGACTGGGGCAAACTGTCGCACTGGCTGCCGGACAATTGAGTCAGCTATCGCATTCCATCACCCAGATCGGCAATGTCAGTGCCATGATCAAGGGGATCGCCAATCAGACCAATCTGCTGGCGCTCAATGCCGCTATCGAGGCTGCCCGTGCCGGCGAACACGGGCGTGGTTTCGCGGTGGTGGCTGACGAAGTTCGTGCCTTGTCAGAACGTACTGCTGCGTCTACCGGGCAGATCGAAACGCTGCTGGAACAGGTGTGGAGTGCATCGGCCGAAGTCGTCAGCTCGATCCGTGTGGCCGAAGCGAATGCCGGCAGTGGCTGCGAGCAGGGTCGGCGGATGCAGCAGAACATCATTGAAATGGTGCCGGCCATCATCAATGTCAGCAGCATGCTTGATGGGATTGCGTCCTCCACTGACGAGCATTCCAGCGCGACGGCCAGCATTCGCGAACTGGTGGACGGGGCGACGCAAGTCTCCCGTCAGGTCATGGAAGAACTGGCGGTGGCCCGCACGGAGATGCAGACCTTGCTTGCTGTAGCCGATCAGATCCAGCAGACCACCGAACGGTTTCGGGTGTCCGGTGTGGAGGCTGGTGGCTGATCGCGCATCATTCCGGCTGGCTCACGAAGGCGATCTTGCCCAGCCCTGCCCGTGCCGCGGCGGAAAGCACCTTGGCGACGGCATCGTAAGGCGTGGTCTTGTCGGCACGCAGATGCAGTTCCGGGGCGCTCGCCGCATCGGTGACCGTGGCTGCGGCGGCGTGCAGGCGTTCGTCCAGCTGCGCCATGTCCAGCTTTTCGCCATTCCAGAAGACCGCGGAATCGGGTGTCAGGGCGATTTCGATGCGTTCCGCCTGGACCCGGTTTTCCGCGCTGGTGGTGCGCGGCAGTTCAACCTTCACGGCGTGCGTGAGCAGCGGTGCCGTGAGGATGAAGATCACCAGCAGCACCAGCATCACGTCGATCAGCGGCACCATGTTGATCTCGGCCATCGGTGCCGTATTGGCTTCCTTGGAAAAACCGCCGAAGGCCATCACGCGACTCCTTGCAGGTTGTGCAGCTTACCGTTCTGCGCGTGATGCACACCCGTGGTGAGGTAGGCAAACAGGTCGTGGGCGAAGGCATCCAGGCGCGAAAGCGTCAGGCGGTTGTGGCGTGTGAAGCTGTTGTAGGCCACCACGGCGGGGATTGCCACAGCGAGCCCCAGACCGGTCATCACCAGGGCTTCACCGACCGGACCAGCAACCTTGTCCAGGGTGCCCGCACCGCTCATGCCGATGGCAATCAGGGCACCATATACGCCCCACACGGTACCGAGCAGGCCAACGAAGGGCGCGGTCGCGCCCACCGTGGCGAGTACGGTCAGGCCGTTTTCGAGCGAGGCGGTTTCTTCGTCAATGACCTTGCGCATGCTGCGGGTGAGGAAATCACCCAGGGAGCCGGCTTCGCCGAGTTTGCCCCCGCCGGTGCGCTGGTGGTGTTCGCGCGCAAACAGGGCGTGACTGGTCAGGTGGGAGAAGGGCTCGTTGGCACCATGGGTGTTGATTTCGTTACGTACCTCATCGAGTGAGGCGGCATTCCAGAACAGGCTGACGAACTTGTCCGAAGCGCGGCGCTGGCGCAGTTTGATGATGGCTTTGGTGAGGATGAAGTACCAGGATGCCAGTGACATGGCGATGAGCAGAATGAACAAGGCCTTGCCGAGGCCATCGGCTTGAGTAAGAAAGTGGGCAAAACCCAGGGTCTGGTTTGGCATGGTGTGTTCTCGTGGATGAAGTTTGTGGGGAAGGCTGTTGTCAGCGTTTCAGTTCAAAAATAATGGGGACCTTGACCCAGGCGACCAGTGCTTGCTGGCCCTGGCGGGCAGGCACGAAGCGCCATTGCGCAACGGCTTCGCGGGCTGCGCGATCCAGGCGCGAGGAACCGCTGCTGACGTCGACCAGAACCTGCTGCGCCTGACCGTCTTCGCTGACCTGTACGCGCAATATCACCCGGCCTTCTTCGCCCAGACTGCGTGAAGCGGGCGGGTAGGCGGGGGACGGGTTACGCAGATAGTCCGCATCGAAACGCGGTGCCTGGACGGTTTCGGTACCAGGACCTGCGGCTGCTGGCGGATGGCTGGGCGGCGTGCTCTCGGTGGGCGCGACGCGCGGGGGGGCCTGGGGGGCGGGGGCGGCGCTGATATGCGGTGTTTCGGCGGGTACGGGGGCGGCAGTCTGCACCACTGCAGGCGCTACGGTGGGCTGCGGGGCAGGTTTGCGGGGCGGTGCAGCCTTGGTGGGCAGCGGCTTGGGCGCTTCAGCCGGGGTGGGCGCCGGCGGCGCGGCGGTGACCAGCTCGATGTGCACCGGCTCGGCCTGCCAGGTCATGATTGCCGGCTGGACCAGGCTCAGCAATGCCAGGGCGGCCAGCGCATGCAGGCCAATGACGGATGCAAGACTGACGGCGCGTTCGGTGCGCAGCGGGGCGTTGAGGACGTGCATCACAGCTCGGCCCACATGCGCAGCAGGTTGTGATAATTGCCGGTCAGGCTGATGACTGCCTCGGTGTCGCCGTGTTCGGCACGCAGGGTGGCAATCGCCAGATCCATCTCGTGCAGCAGGGCGCGCTTGGCGTCCTCGCGCACCATGCTCTGGATCCACATGAAGCAGGACACGCGGGCACCGCGGGTGACCGGCTCGACGCGATGCAGGCTGGTCGAGGGGTAGACCACCATGTCGCCCGCGGCGAATTTCACGCGCTGTTCGCCGTAGGTGTCGTCAATCACCAGTTCGCCGCCATCATAACTTCCGGGTTCGGTGAGGAACAGCGTGGCCGATACGTCGGTACGCAGGTGACGGCTGCCGTCGGGTAACAGACGCACTGCGTTGTCGACGTGATTGCCGAAGTGCTGACCGCCTTCGTAGCGATTGAACAGCGGCGGGTAGATCTCGCGCGGCAGGGCCGCCGAGAAGAACTGGGCATTACGCGCCAGGGCGGCGCGCACGATGGCCCGCGCTTCACCGATCTGTGCAGCGGTTTCCGGCAACTGCTGGTTGCGTTTGACCTGTGCCGACTGGGTTCCGGCCGTGATGCGGCCATCGGCCCAGTCGGCCGCATCCAGCAGCGCACGGATGCGCTGCAGTTCGGCAGGGGAGAGAACGTTTCGGGCGTGAATCAGCATGGCTTTTCCTGATGATGCGGATCAGAACCTCAGCTCGGTGGTGAGCTGGATGGTGCGACCGGGGCCGGCGATGGCATGGCCGTTGTAGACCGCCTGCCAGTAGACCTTGTCGAGCAAGTTGTTGAGATTGAGCTGGACGCTGTAGCGCGGCTGGTCGTACTTGATCATGGCGTCATACTTCACATAGCCCGGCGCCCAGTTCGACGAGTTGTGCGAAGGGTTGCGCTTGCTCTGGCCATCTGCGCCGGCGCCGAAGGTCCAGTTCGGCAGGAACTGGTAGGTGCTCCACAGACTGCCGGTGTTGGTCGGCGTGTTGGCGGCCGGGCGTCCCACTGTCGCGGACGCACTCGCTGAGGAGCCTGCCTTGTCGATGTTCGACCACATGTGGGCGTAGTTGAAGAAGACCTCCCACTTGTCGCTCAGATGGCCGTTGATCTCGAATTCGTAGCCATCGGTATGGCGCTTGCCGGAGAGCAGGTAGGTGCTGTCCGTGGTGTCGGTGTCCGTGCTGCGCTCGTTGTATTTCTCGGTGCGGAACAGCGCCACGCGGGCAGACAGCTGGCCGTCGAGCAATTCGGCTTTGGTCCCCAGTTCAAGGTTGCGGCTTTGTTCGGGGGGCGTATTGGCGGTCCGTGAGTCGTACTGGTAGAGGTCGCCCGAGGTATTGAACGAGGAGCCGTACGTGGCATACACATTCACCTCTTCGGTCAGCGCGTGGATCAGCCCGCTGCGCCAGCTCCACAGATAGTCGTGGCGTTCCAGGCGCGAGGCCTGACTCCCGGTACCCGAGCGGTAATCGCCCGCAAAACGGTCCCAGCGGGTGCCGGCGAGCAGCTTCCAGCCCGGGAGGAATTCGATGATGTCCTGCGTATACAGGCCGACAGTGCTGGCTGTGAAGTCGTTCATGCTTGTGCGCATGCCATTGCGGGCGAGGCCTTGATCGCTGCTCGCCCCCGGGTCGCCGACAATGCCTGCGGTCTTGGATGGGGTTGCAGCGTAGCTCCAGCGGGTCGATTGCTCGTGGGCCAGTTCCATCCCGGCCAGGGCTTCGTGTTTCATGCCCAGTGCTTCGAATCGCGAGGAGAGATCGGTCTGGCTGAACACGTGCTGCTCTTCCCCGCCGCGGCGCTGGTTGCCACGCGAGAAACTGCTGCTGTCGGTGACCACGCTGCCGCTCGGGCGCGCCGTGGTGGCCCACAGGTCGCGTTTGTATTCGCCGTAGCGCAGTACCGAGCTGAGCTGGGTCCGGTTGTCGAAGCGGTGCGTGTATTTGCCGGTGACGACATCCGCCGAATCACGCTGGAAGTCGCTGGCGAGTCCGTAAAACTTGTCCGCGGCGCTATCCACCGGGCGCCCGCCGGCCCAACCGAAGCCATAGTTGGGGGTGTCGTCGTAGTTCAGATGGTAGTAGCTGACGTCGAACTGGTTGGCGGTGCCGATGCCGGTGCTGAAGCTCGGTGCAACCCCATAGCGTTTGCTGTCGGCGCCGTCCGGATCGCCACCTGATGTGGTGTACATCGTGTTGAGGCGGATTGCCGAGGTTTCGCCGACGACCTTGTTCAGGTCGGTCGTGCTGCGGAAATAGTCGTGGTTGCCGACGGTGGTACTCACCACGTTTTCATCGGCGAGGAAGGGCGTTTTACTGACCTGGTTGATTACGCCACCCGTCGAGCCGCGGCCGAAGAGCATCGAGGAGGCGCCGCGCAGCACTTCGACACGTTCCAGGTTGAAGACTTCACGGTTGTACTGGGCGATGTCCCGGAGGCCGTCCTGGTAGAGATCTCCATAAGCCACGTAACCGCGCAGGTTGATGTTGTCGCCGATGCGACCGCCTTCGCCAGCGTTGAAAGTCAGCCCGGCGACGTTCTGCAGCGCTGCCTTGAGGCTGTCGTCCTTGCGATCCGAGATCAGTTTCTCCGGGATGATGGTGATCGACTGCGGAACGTCCTTGGGGGTTTCGGCCTGTTTGCCGATGGTGGTGACTTCGGCCTTGTAGCCCCGCTCGGGACGGGCGCTGTCGCGTGAATCCCGGACGACGACAGGTTTGAGCGTCCGGTCGGCCTCGGCGCTGGACTGGGCTGCCTGCGGTTCAGCGGCTGCGGCACTGCTCACCATGGCACCGGTGGCGAGTGCGGACAACAGGCGCGAGGGCGCCTTGTTCAGGACTTCGGGGGAAAAACGCATCGAAAAATCTCCCTGGGGAATGGGTTTGGGGCAAGTCTTGGTTTTATTGGGAATCATTCTCATCTTGCAAGACAATGAAAGTCAAGTGGTTGACATTAATAATCATTCGCAAATAGAGTGCATCAAACCCCAAGCAATGAATTGATGGAATGGAGAGTCCTCATGCGCAGAAGCTTTGTTGCCGCGACCTTGATGCTGGCTTCCGGTCTGGCACTTGCGGACCAGGACGTGACGCTGGTGATCGAAAACCACCTGTTCCAGCCTGCTGAACTGCGCGTTTCGGCCGGGCAGCGGATCCGAATCGTGGTGGATAACCGGGATGCCACGCCCGAAGAATTCGAGAGCAAGAAGCTGCGTGCGGAAAAGGTGATTCCTGGCAAGAGCAAGGGCGTCGTGATGGTCGGTCCGCTCAAACCCGGCACGTATTCCTTCTTTGGCGAGTTCAACGAGAAAACCGCCCAGGGCGTCCTGATTGCCGAATGACGGCAACAGAAATGCGGCCGCTGGCGTTCTCCAGCCGGAAACGCTCCGTTCCACTTTGCTGCATTTTTCTGCGGCCTCATGGGGTAAGCCATGTTCAGCAGTGCCATCGTTGTTTTTCGTGAAGTCCTCGAAGCTGCCCTGATCATCGGGATCATTGCTGCCGCACTGGTCGGGGTGCGCCATCGCGGCCGCTGGATTGCCTGCGGCGTAACCCTGGGTGTGGCCGGCGCCTGTCTGGTGGCGATGTTTGCCGGGGTGATCGGCGAATGGGCGCAAGGCGTGGGGCAGGAGCTTTTCAATGCCGCGATCCTGATGCTTGCGGTGTTGATGCTGGCCTGGCACAACATCTGGATGGCCCGCCACGGGCGCGAGATGGCCAGCCGTGCCTCCCGCATGGGGCAAGCCGTGCAGACCGGTAGCGAACCGGTGACCGTGCTGCTGGCGGTGATCGGTATGGCGGTACTGCGCGAGGGCTCGGAAGTCGTCCTGTTCCTGTACGGTATCTTCGCGCAGGGCGGTACCACGCTGGCGTCGATGATGGGTGGGGCATTGCTCGGGCTGCTGGCTGGCGTGCTGGTCGGCGTGGGCTTGTATGCCGGCTTGTTGCGCATCCCGCTACGCTGGTTCTTCAATGTGACGGCCGGCTTGGTGCTGCTGCTGACGGCCGGCATGGCCGGGCAGGCGGCGCGCTTCCTGATCCAGGCGGGCTGGTTGCCGGCTCTGGCCGACCCGCTGTGGGACAGTTCCGGCCTGATCTCGGCGGATTCTGCGCTGGGCACGGCCTTGCATGCCCTGGCTGGCTACGATGCCGAGCCGACCGGCATGCACGTGCTGGTATATGGGGCGACGCTGGGGATCGTGCTTGTCGGGATGCGGCTGGCGGCGCCGCGCCCATACCGCTAGGAAACATGCCTGACGCGAGGTTTCGGCATGGCGGGCGATCCGGGGTAGAATTCACGCCTTGATTTTTCACCGATATTTTCCGGCCACGCCCATGAA